>WRNF01000319.1 GCA_009776715.1 Treponema sp.
GGCATACGGCCGGAAGCGGAACGTTCAGGCGATGCTGAATTTGTGCGGTCGCTGTGCAGGCGCCTGGACGTGCCGTGCAGTGTTGTTGCCGTTAAGCCCGGCAGAATTGCGGCACTGGCAAAAAAACAGGGGATTGGCATTGAAGCCGCTGCGAGAATGTACAGGCATAAGGCATGGCGTAAAACGGTGCAAGACATTGAAACCGAAACCGGCAGGCCGGTGCTGGTTTTGACAGCACACACGGCAGATGACATGCTGGAAACCCTGCTGATGCGGATTCTGCGCGGTTCAGGCCCTGCCGGCCTTGCAGCCATGCCTCAAACTGCAGGCAAAATTCTTAGGCCGCTGCTTGCCCTGTGCCGTTCGGATATAACCCAATATCTGTCTGAAAACAACATTACATGGCGGCAGGATTCCAGCAATGCCGATATTCAATATTTCCGCAACCGAGTAAGGCACAGGCTTATCCCGGCGCTGAACGAATTTTTCCCGCATTGGCGGAAACCGCTCGCTTCGCTTGCAGAGACACAGGCTCTGTGCGCAGATTTTATTCGGAAAGAGGCAGAGCGCCTTGTTGTATGGCAGCCTTTGCCTGAAGCAGGCAGAAATGCCCTGTCTTCAAGCGCGGAAGTTTTTTTTGCCCTGCCCGCCATTATTCGGGAAGAGGCCGTATTTCAGGGCATTAATGCGGCCCTGGCACAAAAGCTTTCCGGAGTATCGGCATTTTTACATCAACGCGAGGTAAAACGGCTGCCTGTACGCCGTTTTTCCAGGAAAGAAATAAAAGAAGCGGATCTGGGCATATTATGGCTGCAGCAAAAAAACGGACGCATTGTTCTTTGTTTTGCAGACGATGCCTTTGAATACGGTTTTTCACTGTTGATTAAAACGCCCGGCTCATATAATGTTAAAGGTATAAAAATTGATGTATGCAGAATTGATGTATGCAAAAATCCGGCTGACAGGGATTGCAGAGTTGGAGAATTTTTGGCATTGCTGCCTATTGTCATAAGGCCCTGGCAGAAAGAAGACTTTATTGAAAAACAGGGGAAAAAAATCAGCATTGACAGGCATGAAGATACGGGGAATTTTTTTTCCGTATTGGATTCAAACGGAACCAACGGAAGTGCGGCAGCTTTCATTGCACAGGATGGGATTTTTTTAAGCAGGGACAAATTGCATAAATTGCAGAACGGAAATATAAAGAATTGCTGTATGGTAAGAGTGGCAGCAAAAGCACATAACAGGGGTATTTATGCTTAATAATCAAAATGACCGGCCGCCGGATCGGCAGCAGCGTTCTCCTTTGCAGGGAGGCAAACCCAATAGAATCCCGCTTGTATTTATAATGATAATGGCGGGGCTTTTAGCGTTCTATCTTTTTCAAAGAAATTCGCCTTCAACAGAGATTAAAACTTACTCGGAATTTATTTATCTGCTTGATAATAATGGAATTGAAAGAGTTTCAATCACGGAAGATAAAGTTATTGATTTTTCTCTCAAAGGATCCAACCAACAGCAAGCGGTCCATTTCAGAACGCTCATTCCCTATGATGATCCTAATCTCCTTCAATCACTGAAAAATAACAAAGTGATTATCGAAGGCGCGGTAACGCCGATAAGCATCTGGCGGATACTGCTGGATATTTTGCCCTGGATTATCGGTTTTGGCTTAATCTGGTTTATGCTCAGAAACATGAACGGAGGAAACAGGGTTTTCCAATTCGGCAAGAGCAAGGCAAAGCGCTACAACGATGAAGGGAAAAAAATAAGTTTTTCCGACGTGGCTGGGCAGAAGGATGCCAAGTACGAACTTGAAGAAGTGGTGTCTTTCTTAAAAAACCCTCAAAAATTTACCAAGATGGGCGCAAAAATACCCAAAGGAGTGCTGCTGGTAGGAATGCCCGGCACCGGCAAAACATTAATGGCGCGCTCTGTAGCCGGAGAAGCCGGAGTCGCCTTTTTTCATATGTCGGGTTCTGATTTTGTTGAAATGTTTGTCGGGGTCGGCGCCAGCCGGGTGCGCGATCTGTTTGAACAGAGCAGAAGAAGCGCTCCCTGCATAATTTTTATCGATGAGCTTGATGCCGTTGGCCGTACCCGCGGCGCAGGCTACGGCGGCGGCCATGATGAACGAGAGCAGACATTGAATCAACTGCTGGTAGAAATGGACGGTTTTGACACAAAAGACGGCGTGATTATTCTTGCCGCCACAAACAGGCCGGATGTGCTGGATCCGGCATTGCTGCGGCCCGGGCGTTTCGACCGGCAAGTTGTGGTTGCCATGCCGGACATCAAGGAACGTGAGGCGATATTGCAAATTCATTCAGAAAAAATTCCCCTGAACAAAAGCGTCGACCTTAGCCGCATCGCCCGCGCTACGCCGGGCATGAGCGGAGCGGATATAGCCAATCTGGTAAATGAAGCGGCTTTATTTGCGGCCCGCATGGATAAGACGGAAGTAGAGATGCATGATTTCGAAGAGGCCAGGGATAAAATTTTAATGGGCATTGCCAGAAAGACACTGGTGGTTTCGGACAAGGAACGTGCTATGACCGCTGTTCACGAGGCAGGCCATGCCCTGCTTCACTATTTCCTTAAAAACGCCGATCCCCTGCATAAGGTAACCATTGTTCCCCATGGGCGGGCGCTGGGCATGGCCCTGTCGCTTCCGGAGGAAGACAGCTACAGCCGCACACGGGGCTGGATAGAAGATCGCATTGCTATATGTTACGGAGGCTGGCTTGCCGAAAAAATTATTTATAACGAGACCACCACAGGCGCCAAACAGGACATACAGCAAGCCACCGACATGGCACGGCACATGGTTTGCGAATGGGGAATGGCGGAAGAACTGGGGCCTATTGCTTACGGTCAAGAGGAAGAGCCGATTTTCCTTGGCAAAGAAATTGCCCGGCATAAAGATTATTCAGAAGAAACCGCAAAAAAAATAGACAAAGCGGTAAAGGAAATACTGGACGAAGCACGCAACAGGGCGGAAAAAATCATTATTAAACAGAGGACCGGGCTAGAGGATCTTGCCGATGCCCTATTAATCCGTGAAACCCTTGTTGACGAAGAAGTCCGCCAGATCTTGGATACACCCAACAAAGCAGCCGTAAGGCTGTAGTAACCGCTTAGCCGCCGAATGGCGGCGATATAATCCATTCCTATCGGTTGCCGACCGAAGGGAGGCCTGAAAAAATCTAACACGGTGTGGCGCACAACAAATGCTAACAAGACGGACAAAAGCGCGAAGGCTTCAGCCTGAGCAGCGCGCCGCCCAGCAAAGCAGCCGTAAGGCTGTAGGTGAAAAAAATTAACACGGTGTGGCGCACAACAAATGCTAACAAGACGAACAAAAGCGCGAAGGCTTCAGCCTGAGTACTACTACGCTGCGAACCAACTCTGATGTAACTTTCGAAGCTGTAGTTAAAAGGCCACGGATTTACACGGATTATCACGGATTATTTTTAAATTTTAATTCTTAAAATCCGTGGAAAGCCTCCCTTCGGTCGGCAAGTGCAAGGAAA
>WRNF01000320.1 GCA_009776715.1 Treponema sp.
GCAATAGCCATGTCGATTCTGGATTACACCATGATGCACGGAGAAAAAAATTCCGCCGGTCCTGGCGGCGAAAAAAATGCGGCGGCCGCAGGCGGCGGCGAATCGTCTATTTTACAGAACCAGGAATTTGTTTTACTTCACGGCGACTGCCTTGAGATGAGCGGTTTTATATCCCACCTTAAACTTCCCCACTATGTAACCTTTCAATCAAAGCTGGACNGGGTAAGGCACACAAGGAAAGATACATGAGGGAATATAACTTTGCCTTTCTTGATGAAAATTCCAAACGCCTTATACGCCGGGCGCTCCTAAAGGCGGTGGCCATTCCGGGCTATCAGGTTCCCTTTGGATCACGGGAACTGCCCATAGGCAGGGGATGGGGAACCGGCGGCATTCAAATAACGCTTTCCATTATCGGGAAAAAAGACATCCTTAAAGTGATCGATCAGGGCAGCGANGACAGCGTTAATGCCGTTTCCATCCGCCGTTTTGTTACCGCCTGTACCGGCGTAGAAACAACAACCGATTCCGAGAAAGCCACCCTTATTCAAACCCGCCACCGCATTCCGGAAATTCCGCTGCGCAATGATCAGGTTTTTGTTTTTCAGGTACCCCTGCCGGAACCGCTTCGCATGGTAGAGCCCATGGAATCCGTTACCAGGCGGATGCATGCGGAAATGGATTATGCGCCAATGTGGCTTGCCCTTTACGAAAACATTGTCCGTGTGGGCGAAATAGAGCTGGGCGCCGATTATCCGGTAATGGCAGAAAACCGCTACATTATGATGCCTTCGCCCATTCCCCGTTTTGACAATCCCAAACTTCACATGAGTCCCGCGCTGTACCTTTTTGGCGCAGGCCGCGAAAAGAAAATCTACGCCCTGCCGCCCTACACCGATGTACGTTCCCTTTGCTTTGAAGATTATCCCTTTCGTGTCGAGGATATGTCAGGCAGGGTGTGCCGCCTCTGCGGAGCGGAGGGAGTTTTTATGGACGAGTTCTTTGATTCACAAACCGGCGGGCGGTTGTTTCAATGTTCGGATTCAGGTTACTGTGCAAAACGGCAGGAAAAAGCGAATGCGGAGAAAACCGTATGAACGAAAACGCTGCCCTGCGTTTGGATAATCTTGTGGTGCGTTATGGAAACGGCTGCTCAGGCTGTCAAGCCGTACAATCCTCCTTTATGGAACGCAATCGCTGTTTACGCTGCGGCACTGTCTGGGCTGCCAGGGATATTTCCATATTGGTACGGGAAGGAGAAACCCTTGGAATAGTTGGGGAGTCCGGTTCAGGCAAAACCACATTAATGAAAGCCCTTTATCTTGATGCCGAGCCTACATCAGGAAACTATTACCTTGGCTGTTGCGAAAACGGAAATAAAAATGTTTTTTCCGCAAGCCTGCAGCAGCAAAAACATATCCGTAACCAGCTTTTGGGAATGGTGTATCAGAATCCCCACATGGGACTGCGGATGCACTTTTCCGCCGGGGCAAATGTAGCGGAAAAACTTATTGCTGCGGGAAACCGCAATGTCGCTTCCATGATGAACCGCACGGCTGCGCTGTTTGAACATATTGAAGTTCCGGTAAGCCGGATTAAAGAACCGCCAAGGAATTTTTCCGGCGGTATGCAGCAGCGGGTGCAAATTGCAAAGGCAGTGGCAAACAATCCNCCGGTGCTGCTGCTGGACGAAGTTACCACCGGCCTGGATCTTTCCGTACAGGCAAGAGTGCTGGACCTGGTAAAAAAAATCCAGCGGGAATTTGATGTTACCATGATAGTGGTAAGCCACGATTTGGCGGTAGTGCGAATGCTGGCGGATCGTACCGTTGTCATGCTGGACGGCCGCATTGTGGAAGAAGGTATAACAGATCAAATTATGGAAGACCCCCAGCACAGTTATACCCAAATTTTGGTTAATTCACTTTTATAGGAATCGTTATGAGAAAATGTATTTTTAACACAACGGTTGTAGGGCCGGAAAAACTCCTTCCCCATCATGCGGTGATTACCAGCGAAGACACAATTGTTTCAATTCTGCCCATGGACGATCTTGACAACTGCGATAAACCGGCCTTTGCCGGCGGGGAGGAAATGCTGTACTTTGACGCCAGGGGCGGTTATACCATGCCGGGCTTTATCGACCTGCACTCTGATTACATCGAAGGAATTCTGCAGCCGCGGCCCACCTGCTTAATGGAATTCGAAACGGGCCTTAGGGAAGCGGAAAAACAGCTTCTTTCCCATGGCGTTACTACGATCTATCATTCGCTTTCGTTGATGAACGGCCCGGGGCTAAAAGGACGGCATGGTTTTCGTAATAAAGAAAACCTGGAAAAGCTTGTTGGCCTTATCAAGGATTTTCACGAAGGGTATCACCTGATCCGGCACCGGTTCCACGCCCGTTACGAAATCGACAATATTGATATTTACGATTATATCGCCGAACTTTTGAACAGCGGCGCAATACATTTGCTTTCGTTCATGGATCACACCCCGGGCCAGGGCCAATACCGTGATTTGGAAATTTTTGTAAAATCCTATACAAGCTGGAATGCAGAGTGCAGCGATAAAAGCGTGGAGGCTGTTCTTGCCGAGGCAAAAAGCAAGCCTGTCGCATCGCATGAAATGCTTAAACGGCTTGCGGCCCTTGCCCATAAAAAAAACATTCCCCTTGCTTCCCACGATGACGACAGCCCGGAAAAAATATCGCTGGTAAAAAACGAATTTGGCGTAACAATTTCCGAATTCCCTGTTTCCTTTGAAGTGGCAAAAAAGGCGCATGGCGAAGGCATTCTGGTAGTGGTAGGCGCTCCGAATATAATGCTTGGCGGCAGCCATTCAGGAAATCTTTCCGCAGTGGAAGCCGTTAAGGCCGGAATGGCGGATATTCTGTGTTCTGATTATTATCCGGCGTCGCTTTTACATTCGGCGTTCAGGCTTGAAGAGGAAGGAATTCTTTCCCTGCCTGCCGCAGTGCGGATGCTCACCCTTAATCCGGCAAAAGCAATGGGCATTGCTGCAGACTACGGTACGGTGGAAACCGGAAAAAAAGCAGACCTCGTTGTAGTCCGCAAGATCCACGGCAAGCCCATGGTGTACAAATGTTTTATAGACGGCCGTACGGTGCTGCAGCTTGAGTACCGCCCTGGAGAAGGGGAAAACCGTGTTGCAAGTTAACCGCCTAAGCAAAAATTTTATCATGCATATCCGCGGGGGTACAGTAATTCCAAGTTTTGCCGAAGTCTCTTTCGAAACAAAAGCCGGATCGCTTTTGGCAATTACCGGCCCTTCGGGAATTGGAAAAAGTTCCCTTCTTAAATGCATCTACCGCACCTATCTTCCCAGCTTCGGCGAGATTCTTTACACGGCAAAAAGCGGTTCGACAATCGATCTTGCATCTGCCGGGGACTGGGAAATTCTTGCCCTGCGCCGGAGCGAGATGGGTTATGTGTCCCAGTTCTTCCACGTTATGCCCCGGATTTCTGCGCTGGAAATTCTTGTTGAACCATTGTTAAGCCGCGGC
>WRNF01000321.1 GCA_009776715.1 Treponema sp.
GGCATCCCTGTGCGCCCATCTTTAAGATTCTTGTATTTCCGTCTCCATTAACTGTCACTGACATGCTGTCTGTTCCATTGCTGGTTAAAATAAGGCTTTCAGTTAACGCCATGTCACGGTGCAGGATCACATTATAATCCGTATCACCCGAAATACTGTCAATGTCAAGTAAAATTGGAACAAGCGTACTTAGGCTGTCTACATTCGGAACCTGACTGCCGTTTTTATACAGCGTCAGAGCAGGAGGCCCGCTGCCGATCTGCCATTGCGCCCAGAGTGTAATGTCGCATGAGATTACGGTTTTTTCGTCGATTAGCCTGCCTTCGTCATTAAGCCAGCCGATGAAGGTATAACCGGAACGTTCAGGCGGAATCGGCAGTTCCCCAATTGCAATGGCAGCTTTTTTTGTTGCCGGATACGCTTCTGTCCAGCCTGTTTCGTCATTATGGTTTTTGTCAAAGGTTATCGTAAAGGAAGATGCATTGTTCGCATTATTTTTAGAAGCCGGATTCTGGCATGCAGCCAGGCATACGATTGCTGCCAGCACAACGCATAAAATTTTTCTGCCGGCCAAAAGACCATTTGCCGAAGCATGAAAAAACATACCTGATGAAGGAATTAAACCTGGCGGCAGTTCCTTGGGTATGATGGATTTTTTCGGGGAAGCAGCCGAAGCTATAATATTCGGCTTTCCCGAAACCGCATTGAGGAAACGCCTGGGCGTTCCCTTCCTTTCCTTTTCTGCAGCATGATGCAAAAAAAGGCTCTTAAACTGATTATTATTTGTTTTCATACAATATATATGGCGAGAAAATTAAAAAAGCATTAGAATTTTCGTAAAATTCATAATTTTAAAGAGAAATTCTACTTGATTTATTGTTTAATTTTAAGTATTTTAAATATATCATAGTTTATTAGTGAGGAATGATATGGCTTACATAATCAATGCAGAAACTTGTACCAACTGCGGCGCGTGCGACAGTACATGCCCTGTGGAGGCAATTTCCGAAAAAGACAGCAAACGCTGGATTGACAGAGAAAAATGTGTGGATTGCGGCATTTGTTCAGCCGAATGTCCTGTTACAGCAATAACAGGCGAATAACATTACAAAGCGCTGGTGCCTTCAATTCTGAAGCATCAGCGTTAAAATATTATCTGTAATTAGTTATTGGAAAATTCTTTAACAGAATGAAAATGCTGAAAAAGGAAGGATTGATAAAAAAATTTTACCCGCGGCCGTCTCGTTTTCTTTTTTACGGTATGGGAGAACCGGGTAAAATTTTTATTTTTACGTTTTTTTTTATTTCATTATTTTGTTTTGCAGATGAAACACAGGGCATTGCCAATATACTGGAAAAAAAAGATAATCCGGTAATTGAACGGCTTGACTGGAGGGACAATGTTTTTAAGCAGTTAATGGCCGATGTGGAAGTTAACCGCAAACGGGTCTTTAACCGTGAAAAATACCGCAATGAAGATTTTAGTGAAAGCGCGGAAGAAATAACATTGGCCCTGAGTATATATCAATATGCCCCAAAAAAAGGCGAAGATATTTTTTATCTCTCTGCGCGCTGCAACATCCCTTATTCAACGCTTGCAAGCCTTAACCGGCTGAGCCATGCGTCGGCAATTGAGGAAGGAAAAATCTTGCTGCTGCCGACAGCCCCTGGCATGTTTGTGCCGGATCTGCCCCAGTCTGATCTTGAGCAATTGATGGCATCAAGCCGTTTCCCTCCGGACATGAAGGATTCGGCAGCGGTAGCACTGGTTTTGCCGCTTGGAGCGGAAACTGTTTTTCATTTTTTCCCCGGCAGCGAATTTAATACCACCGAACGGGCGTTTTTTCTTAACACAGGCTTCCGGCTTCCGCTTAAATCCTTCCAGTTGACCAGCGGTTTTGGGATGCGAAAAAACCCGGTTACCGGAAATGTCCGCATGCATGAAGGGGTAGACCTTGCAGCCCCGGCAGGAACAGAAGTGTATTCGGTGGGAAACGGAACTGTTTCCGAAACAGGTTATGATAATATTTACGGCAATTATGTTATCGTAAAGCATGATAACAACTGGGTAAGCCTGTACGGGCATCTGCAAAAGGTTAACGTCGGCTTGAAAGATTCGGTAAAATCCGGTACAATTATTGGACGGGTGGGAACCACAGGGCAATCAACAGGGCCGCATCTTCACTTTGAATTGCGGCAAAATGGAATGGCACGGGATCCGGATAAATTTTTATTTATGCCTGGCAACAGGCGTTAGGGATATATGAAAAGATTTTTCTTTAGTTTTCAGATATTTTTTTTTATTCTCTCTGTCAACCTTAATGCAGAACCAATGCGCATTATTGTAGAAGGAGAATTGTCCCTATCTGCCGGAAACCCCGCAGGCAGTTCTATTTCTCTTGCCTACAACGGTTCTGTTTCTGTCCAGTTGCAAAGCGACAGGCGTTTTATCCGCGGCATTGAATTTGAGCTTACAGCGCCCCAACGCTGGCTGGCGCATTCCGGCAGCCTTGCGGTGCTGATGTTTGCGGATTTTAACCGGCAGCCGGTAACCGGAATAAACGAAATAGAAGGACGGCGCATTGCCTATTTCCCGCTGTCCAATAAGGTAAAAACCATCTATCAAGTCCCTATCCGCCAATCACATGGTTTGCGGACAAGCCCTTATCTTACCGTAATATCAGACATTATACCCCCTTCCTCGTTTCCAATTCTATTCAGGTTAATGCCCATTATTAAAGGCATAACCGATGAACTTGAAAACATGCAATTCCAGTTGAGCGTAAAACCGGTTTTAAGCGATGAAGGAGCCGTCCGGCTTAACCCTCGTTATCCGGATCAACTGCGCGGCAAAGCTTTTACGGTATTGATTGACGATGTTGTCATTAGCAATACCAGCGAAGAAATTTTGCTTAAAGAAGGCGAACATCATTTGGCAGTGCTTTCTGATGATTACCGCAACGAAAGCCGAAGGTTTATAATCGAAAAGGCAAAAGTGCTGGAATTAATAATAAATTTGCAAGACCCAACGCCATTGCTGATCTTTGAAGCGCCTGAAAATGCGCGTATTTTCCTGAATAATGCCCCTGTTTCAAGGGATGCAGGGCCAATTCCTGTTGAAGCGGGGGTTCATGAAGCAAAATTCCAGGTAGGCGACTACACGCTTATAAAAACAATCACGGTGCAGCGCGGCAAAACTTACCGCATAGCGCTTGCTGTGGGCATTGAGATTGAAGAAAGCGATTAAGCCAAAATAGCAATTAGCTAAAGAAATCATTCAAAATTGCCGATATTCAAAATGTCGGATTTATAGTTCCCCTCCCAAATCACTATATTTCCGATTTGCCTCAAGGGGCATGGGCCGGTGAAAACCGGCCTTTTTAAATTTTTCCGTCAATTTTTCCAATGAAATTAAAGACAAGCAACCGCACAGCATTCGCTGCGAACCAACCATGAGGTAACTTTTAAAGCTATAAAAAGGCCACGGATTAGCACGGATTTCCACAGATTTACACA
>WRNF01000322.1 GCA_009776715.1 Treponema sp.
AAAGCACGATTTTTACCGCTCAAACTCCGTAAGGAGCCCCGTTTATCGGAGAATTTTGCGGTTATTTACCGCAAAATTCCACAAGTCCGACAGGCTCCTAGTTGCCTTGCAGAAAATTTGCATTTATTGTATAAAAAAAACATAATGGTTTATCAAAACAGTGCGACAAAAACAATTGGAATACTTACCGCGGGCGGAGATTGCCCCGGATTAAATGCGGCAATAAGAGGTGTCTGCAGGGCTGCGCATGAACGTTACGGCATTACGATTATTGGCATAGCCGAAGGGTTTCGGGGGCTAATCGAAGGAAATGTACATAAATTAAATCCATCTGATTTTTCCGGAATTTTAACAAGGGGCGGAACAATTCTGGGGGCAAGCAGAATAAAACCTTTTAAAATCCCGTCTGGGCTAATTGATGGGATTGCAGAAGAAGAAAATGTTCTTGCAATAAAGAAAACCTACAAAAAACTTGGGTTGGATTGCCTTGTTGTGCTGGGAGGCAACGGTACCAATACCATTGGTTCCCAGCTTTTTCGGCAAGGCCTCAATGTAATCGGCTTGCCAAAAACTATTGACAACGACATCATGGGAACGGACCGCAGTTTTGGGTTTAATTCTGCGCTGGCAATAGGCACGGAGGCAATTGACCGCCTGCACTCCACAGCGCAGAGCCACAGCAGGGTTATTGTAATTGAACTAATGGGGCATAAAACCGGATGGCTGGCCCTGTATGCCGGTGTTGCCGGAGGCGGCGATGTCATACTTATCCCGGAAATTCCATATAATATTAAAACAATAGGCGCCCATTTGGAAAAAAGGGCAAAATCGGGNAAAGCNTTTTCTATTGTGGTTGCNGCCGAGGGNGCGCTTTCCGTAAAAGAAGCGGCTATGGATAAACATAACCGGAAAAAATACAGGGCCGAAAACGGCCCATCGGTTGCATACCGCATTGCCAGAGAAATTCATGAAGAAACAGGAATGGAAACGCGCGCAACGGTTTTAGGTTATGTGCAGCGAGGCGGCATACCAAGCGCTTCCGACCGCGTGCTGGCGACCAGTTTGGGAACCGCGGCAGCCCGCCTCCTCGCCAAAGGCGAGTACGGCCGCATGGTTGCCCTTTGCGGCAATGAAATTAGTTCGGTAGAATTGAGTGTTCCCGAAGGAAAAGTAAAAACCGTTCCGCCGGATCATTACATGATAGACACGGCAATCGCAGTAGGCACCTGTATGGGAGAAATGAAAAATTTCTGCTGAAAATGCTTGCTTTCACTTGACAATATTTCAAATTTATGGTAATAAAAAATATCAAGCGTTATCAGAGGAAAATGCTTGATCTATAGCTTGTGCTATAGAATAAAACAAATGTATGAGAATTCATACTAAGGAAAGAAGAGAGGAAATTGAGATGAAGAAATTATTGCCTTTTTTACTCATTATTGGTTTTGTTATTGGTGCATTAACAGCATGCGCCCCGGATGATTCACCTGCCGGCCTTATTAAGCAAATGGAAAATGCAATAGACGGTTATGGAAAAATTATGCAAGATGCAATGAAAATTGTCGAATCTGGCGATGCAGCAGGGGCAGAAAAACTTGCTGCCGATGCAGAAAAATACGTAAATCAGGTTAATGAAATTAGAGAAAAAATGCAGAATTTAGGTGAGGATGCATTTACTCCCGATCAGCAAAAACAGCTTGAAAACCTGTATAGCAAATACACTAGTATTCTAAGTTTCTAAATTTTGCTGAATAATGGCGGCAGGAGGTGTTAATGCTTTTTACCGGATGCCGGTATATGGCATATTGAATCCAGTGCCGTAATTAGGCGATGGGGGCCTGTCAGAATTGATGATTTTTACTGAAAATATCTGTAAAAATCAGAAGTCCGGCAGGCTCCTAGTCTAATTAATATTAAATTTTGGATGGTAAGTTATGCGAAAAAACTGTATACAATTAGCGGTTGTTTTGTTGTTATTAGCTGGTTTTTTGGCTTGTTCGGGCAATTCAGTAGAAAATTTGCTTAATCAGTATGAAAAGGAAATACAAAATTACGGGCAAGTTTCAATTGAAGAATCCGAACAAAAGATTCTTGAAATTGAAGAACAACTGAAAGGGAAAACCTTGACAGAAGAGCAAGAATCCAGGAAAAATGATCTGGATTATGAGTATTTAATGGCTACCATAGGTTCGGGAAATTATTATTATGATCATCTTGAACAAGAAGATGATTATATTGATGAATATAATGAATATCAAGATGAAAATACAGAAGATGAAAATACAGAGGATATTCCTTATGACTTAACTGAACAAGCGGAGTAGTTTCGTTGAATTTTATTTATTCCAACTGAAAGCCCGGTGTTTTTAACAGGCACCGGGCTGTTTTAAAAATGGTTCAAGCTGTAGGATTTTAAGCAGCAGCATCAATTATCGTTGCATATTTTTTTTAAAACAAATGAAGGACAGTTATAACCTGTAGATCGGAACACTTCAAGCGAAGGCATAAAATGTGATTTAATGGAAAAAACCGTGCAAGAATGCGGAAACAGAGGGTCCCAGCTTACCTTGTAATTTAAACATTTTAGACAATTGAGAGATTTGGACGGGATTCCATTAATTTTTTGAGCATTTCCGTCCATTGAAAAAACTATATACTAATGCTAAATACTGCCCCAATAAGCGAAGAAACTTGAGCATAAGGATTATTCATGCCGGCAGCCCGAATATTTTTTACCTGATTATTATACTGTTCAATTAAAGCATTAATTCGTTTATCGCTGATATTTTCTTCTGAATCAATTGCAGAAAATTCCGGCATATTTTTCATTTTTGAAATCTGCTCGATCAAGGCATCAATAATTTTTAATTTATTGATATTTACGCCTTTAACGCCTTCAGGAGCGGGTACGCCGGAAACGTGCTTAAATTGTGAATAAATATAAGACGATGGCGAAACAGGCATTGCCATTCTTCCGCTTTGAGAAGCGGTAATGGCTAATCCAAAAGAGGGAAACGCTTGGTATGGTACAATTCCTACATTCATCATATTTTAAATATCGGATTTAAATTTTTTTAATTTACTGTTTTTTTAGCGCTTACAAAAATACTTTACGCCGTCAATATCATATTTCATCAGTGCTTAGGAAAGCCGGATAATAAGGCTTCACGACATTTTGCAAGCGTCTTTTTCATGGAAAAATTATAACCCAAGAATGTCCTTCAGCATGTCGTCTACAGAGAAAAAACCTGTGCGGCGGCTGCCGTTCTGCAATGGGGCGCACAGCCATTGCGCTGCCCGCAGGGCGCCAAAGGCAAAACCTTCGCGGCTGCGGGCAGTGTGGGTAATTTCGATGCTGTCTGCCGAGGAATCAAAAAAAAGGCTGTGCCGGCCGGGTATTGAACCGAGGCGCAGGCTGGGATAATGCAGTTCATTAGGTTCAGGCCGCCGTTCAAGCATTTCCCAAACAGCTTTGTTTTTCCGTTTCATCCGCTCAAGCACGCCGTCCACAAG
>WRNF01000323.1 GCA_009776715.1 Treponema sp.
TTAATGCCAGATCAACGCCAAATTGATCGCAGGATCGGATTATGGCTCCGTAATTATGAGGATCGGTAATTTCATCCATAATAAGAACGATAACATTTTTTTTATTACCCAGATCTAAAATAAATTTTTCAATGCTAATATCTGGGTTATTATCACAACCGTCATCAACTAACAATGCAATGCCGCGGTTGTCCGGGGCAAGTTTGTCAAGTTCAAAACTTCCCACCCGGTCAATGCGGACCTTGCAATCTATGGCCAGATCAATCAGGCCTCTGGCACGTGGAATGGTTTTTGCAACCAAAAGCGGCCCGCATTTTTTTCCTTCGGAATTGCAGAATTTAATTCTTTCATTAATGGCATGGAATCCGGTTAAATAAATCATAACGCGTCCTTAGTTATATTTTGCAGAATATTTTTTTACAAAACCGCAGGGCCTGTATGTCATTTTTGCCTGACGCAGTCCCTGATTGCCAATATCCTGTTCTCTGTTCACATTTATAAAAAACCGCGGTAAAGCCAAGGCAAAGGCCTGATTCATAAATTGATAGATTCCTTTGTAATGTTCAATGCCTTTTTCAAAATGAATGGCAAACATTTTCCCCTTGGCAACACTTTCGCCAAGGCAATATCCTGCTGCTTTGCCGTCAGCAAAATAAATATATCCTTTTAAAGCAAGGGAATCAAACTGTTCCAATGCTTCACGCGCTTCAGCATAATCGCCGGCTTTGCCTTTATCTTTTTTCCATTGTTCCAGAATTTCCATTGCCTGCGGAATAAGCAGAGGCGTTAGTTTCTGCTGCCCTGGGGAATAGGATTGTAAAAACTGATTTACCAGATTTTTTTTCTTGTGAAATTTTTTACCGGAAAGTTCTGCCAGATCTTTACGGAAATACAGATAATCAAAATTGTCACGATCCTCACTGACGGTAAGCCCGCATTCTTTCAGCCTGTTACGCGATTCTGCAAGAACTGTTTCGGATATATTTTTCCAATAGTCATGGGTTTTAAAAAGATCTGTTATAGTTTCATTGTTTGGCGCTTCGCAAGGGGTCATAAAAAATTTTTTTCGCAGAGATGCATCATTATTATTAACAGAAACCGGGTCTGTTCCTGAAATAATGAACCCCCCATTGGCACTGATGCGGCTTATTGAATAATTATAACGGTTTCGAAAAAGGTATAAAAGAGAAAAGGTAAATTCCGAAACCCCGTCCGGTGTTAATGAAAGCCTGGGGTGGAGCATATTTCTATGTTCAAGCGACATTGGGACAAAATCCGGATAACAGGGAATTGCGAGGGTCATTCTTTACATTAAAGATATTGCCGGCGCTTTCATGCGCTTGGGTAAAAAGCCTGTTTTAGAAAAGGCAAATCAAGATCGGGATAAACCGGAAACCGATCCAGTAATTTTTTTACTCGTTCAATTGCCTGGGTTTTTACTTCCGGTTGGATTATGTATTTTGCCTTGCTCTTAACTAATTTTTCCGTTTGTGCCTGGCTGGTTCCTTTTAGCACCAGTGCAATAAGCGATGCAATTTCTTCCATTTCCGGCTCCCCCATTCCGAGGGTAGTAATAGCAGCGGTTCCTATGCGCAGCCCTGCAGTGTACCAGGGACCGTTTGGATCGAATGGAAGGCTGTTGCGGTTAAGCGTTATGTGGCATTCATGCAGAGCACTTTCTGCCTGTCTTCCTGTTAAACCGATTTTATGCACATTGATCAGCATTAAATGGTTGTCGGTTCCTCCGGTTAATACTTCCAGGCCGTTTTTCATGCATGCAGCGGCAAGCGCTTTGCAGTTTTCGGTAATTTTGCGCGCATACTGCTGAAATTCAACCGTTGCAGCTTCACGGAAAGCCACTGCCTTTGCCGCAATAACATGTGGAAGAGGGCCGCCCATGACCAGAGGGCAGCCATGATCCAATGCATCGGCAAATTCCCTGGTAGAGAGCACCATACCGGCTCTTGGCCCGCGCAGGGTTTTATGAGTGGTGGTGGTAACCACATGCGCCCAGGGAATGGGATCAAATTCATCTGTAAAAACCTTGCCTGCCACAAGCCCGGCAAAATGCGCCATGTCTACCATCAAGACAGCACCGGATTTATCGGCAATTTTTCTCATGCGCTTAAAATCAATTTTTCGGGGGTATGCGGAATAACCAGCCAGTAAAATGAGCGGCCTTAGCTCCATGGCCTGTTTTTCAATGTCATCATAATCAATAAGGCCCGTTTCCTGGGAAACTGAATAGCTGTAATTTTCAAACATTTTCCCCGACAAATTGTAACGGTAGCCGTGGGTTAAATGACCGCCGGAATAATAATCAAGCCCAAGCATGCGCTGGTTTCCCAGGGCTTTCCTAAGCTCTTTCCACTGATGCTCGGAAAGCGAATACAAGCTGGCATCCTTTCCGCCCGATGCGGTCATAAATAAATCCATCATTGGTTTTTCTATCCGGTTTGACAAAATAGCCCAGTAAGCAAGCATATTTGCATCCGCGCCGCAATGAGGCTGCACATTGGCGTATTCCGCTCCAAAAAGTTTTCGCGCTTCTTCGGCAGCAAGGGATTCCACCGCGTCAACATTTTCATTCCCTGCATAAAATCTATGCTGAGGGTATCCTTCCGCATATTTGTCGGTTAACAAGTTGCCCATTGCAAGCTGTACCGCCATAGAGCAGTAGTTTTCACTGGCGATAAGTTTTATCCGCTTTCGCTGGTTTTCCAGTTCTCTGACAATGGAATATGATATTTCAGGGGCGGTTTTGGCAATTTCGCTTAAATTGCACAGATACGCCAAAAAACCGGTACTTATTTTTTCCGGCAGTGTAGACGCAAGATATGCGGTGACAAAATTTGTACTCATAATTCAGTTTACACCAGATACGGAAAAAGTTTCAAGTCAATATTTTCTAAACACTGATTACAGTAATTCAATCTGTATCAAAAAATGACAGAAGGGTTGTTTGCAGGGAAAATTAAAGGGAAAAAACCAAAATTTAAAAAGGGAGGAATTTAATATAACCATCAATAATAATTCTATTAACTGAAACATTATCCGCAAGACACCAGCATATAACAAAAAGATTCCGCGCTGGGCTTGGATGGAAATAGCCACGGATTATCACGGATTAAACGGATTTCCATGGATTATAGGGGACGCGGGACAAAAAATCCGCGTTAAGCTTTGGATGCCAATAGCCACGGATTTTCACAGATTTTCACGGATTATAGGGGATGCGGGACAAAAAATCCGCGTTAAGCTTTGGATGCCAATAGCCACGGATTTTCACAGATTTTCACGGATTATAGGGGACGCGGGACAAAAAATCCGCGTTCATCTGCGAATTACGCATTGGGCTTGGATGGAAAGAGTCCGCGAATTACGCGGATTTACGCGGGTTAATTAATTAAATTTTTATTTTCCGTGAAAATCCGTTTATGCCTCCCTTCGGTCGGCGAGTGTAAGGAAAATTATTATACGTAGCCGCTAAAGCGGCTTGTACTACTGTGA
>WRNF01000324.1 GCA_009776715.1 Treponema sp.
GGACAAAAGAAAAGCCGCGTTCGGGCTATCCCTTCAACGTTGAATTTACGCCTAACTCGGGCTTTGGTTTTATATCATGGCTGGCCTTTGAGTTTAGCGAAGATTTAAGGCTGGATGCAATAAAAGACCTTGAATTTCAGGATGCACAGAACCTTGCCCTAAAAGCAGAAGCGGTAAAAATTTCGCCCCCGGCAGAAAGCCTAACCGGGGCATTTGTATCAAGCGTTACGGTTATTTCCGGCAAAACAATAACGCTGGTTCCCTTCTGTTCGGAGCGGCCTTACATTACGCAGAGCAACCCGCCGCTCATTAACAGCGGGTTTTCCTACACAAGAGGTCAGGAAATACGAATATGGATGAACCTGGGTTTTACGGAAGACAAAGAACTTAATTTTGGCGGAGATTTAATAACGGTATTCGGGCAGAACATCAGTGACGGCACAGCATGGAATGGCACAGGGGAACTCGATGTTTATTTCGAAAAGCCTGTGTACGAGGCTGCAAGTAAAAGCATCATCATTAAGCCTAATTTCACGCCTCCCCAGGAAGAGAATTACCCGCCGGGAAACTGCATTGTTACGGTGACGGTGGGAACCGGCATACTTGCNGCTAACGGCAAGGGCATGTCCTCTCCGGTGTCTTTCTCTTACCGCACCAGCAGCGAGATTGTTACCAGGGCTTACAAAGCGTCTAATGTTTGGGCTATACACGATCCGGTAAACGACCGCCGGGTGGAAAGTTTCTTTTCTCAGGTCTCGCCCTCGGACAGGGACAGGCGTTTGCGGAAAAACTCAAACGGCGATTACGAAATAACGCTTTACTTTAACGTTTCACGCAGCATGGGCGAGATAGAAGACCCCGAGCCCGATTCCCTAAGCATAGCCGAAATCTATTATGCTAATTTGGCAGGGAATGTGGTTGTAAACCAGAATGATGATGAGAATGCAGACCTGGGTTTCTGGAATAGCGTAATACATTACACGATAGAACCAATGGAAAATAACGCCAACAGTGCGGGCAGCATTTACAGGCAGATGAACCCGGGAACAAACCCGCTGGGAGTTTATTATTACAAAGCGGTGTACACGTTCTCTTTTGACGGGGAAGTAATTTCCGGCATATACCGGCTTGCGGTTTTGCCTTGGCGCAGTAGTAATAATCCGGGAGATCCGTTAGACGCAAAGGTTTATGCAGATGACTGGGAAACTGCCGTGGCCGAAGGCCGTTTTGTTACGGTGGTTATTGACAACAAGGCTCCTGGGGGTACGGCAAATTTAACACTAGGAGGGTATAGTTCTTTTAATAATAACCTGTATTCATACACAAGCGAAAACAGAAACATCAGCATCAGTCCTTTATTTAACGGTATTAGCGATAACGGGGATTCCGGGGGAATACCCATAACACGGGCAAGTCCGAATCTGCCCTGGACAATGGACGAATGGAAAAATATTATGTGGCAGTTTCAAGTTAATGGATCTGACAGCAGAGTTATTTTACAGCCGAGTGAATGGTTTCCATTAAACTCCAGTCCTCCCGTCTTTTCCATTACTTCTCTCGGTTTAACACCAACTGGTGAGGAATGTACAATAAAAATAAAATTTATGGATGCGCTTGGGAATGAAAGTCTAAATTGGATAGAAATGCCGAGTAAAATCTGTTATAGCTCTCCGCCTTTGCAGTTTCCGGCTTACGCCTGGAGTGTGGTCTGTAACACTGGATCTGTTGGCGCTCAGATTTATTTAAAATGGCTGGTACCCGCAGAAATGAGCGGCACAATAATCAGAATTAACGGTGTTGATGTTGATGATGTGACAGGTAAAGGAGAAAGGGATTACACATATTATATAAGCGGTTTTAAAACAGGTGCTGGAAAAAATATAATAAGCGAAACATACGAGATTGATCTTATTACTTATGAAGGAGCGTACAACAATCTGACTAATTTGGAAAATAAAATTTTCATTTGCAATTACGAAGGAATGAACTACACCGAAGCTAATCCTCTAATGGGAATTAACGATAAGGTTGATTTTGATACTATACGTGATATTCCCGGATACTTAAGCAGGCACTATGTCCTTGTTAATGACATTGTTCTTGACCCAGGATGGCAGTCTTTTGGGAGCGATTCTGCCAATGCTTTCAACGGAACATTTTACGGGAACGGTAAAAAAATTACCATACCCAGTTTTAACCACACAGCCAGTTACTGCGGCTTTTTCGGCTGTCTTAACAATGCGGCAATTCAGGATTTGGAAATTGAATACTCACAAGACATTATTTTAGATAGCGGCGGGATGGGTTTCCGTTTTGGGGGTATTGCAGGCGCTTCTCAGGATGGCACAACCTTAAATAACTGTGAAGTAAGCGGAGGTATTACTATAACGCATGTTCCTTTCGGCATGGGCAACACTGATTCATATATCGGCGGTATAGTCGGGTACTGGAATGGGAATGGAGCCATTAATACATGCTTTAGCGATATTAATTTTAATATTCAAAAAACAAGCGATTCCAACCGGGAACTCTTTATCGGAGGAATTGCAGGCTATACTCAGACTTCCGATGGAAATTATACAATAAAAAATTCGGCATATAAAGGCGCTCTTATCAAAGCAGAGCATAACAGCACTGTGTATGCCGGCGGTATTACAGGTTATTCCAACAATGTCCAAATTTCGAATTCTTACTCGAAAGCAAAGGTAGAAGCTTTAAGCAGCGGAAGAGCTAATTTTTCAAATATTTATCGCTCCATACATGCCGGAGGTTTAACAGGTTTTTTGACAGGCTCTACTACTAAAGTTGATAGCTCCTGGGCGGGCGGCGATGTAATTGCCAAACAGACAGCAAATATTATGGACAGTGGTGGTGCAAGGCAGTATGCCGGCGGACTTGTCGGTTATTTTACAGGATCGGCAGCAATAAATAATTGTTACGCTCTGGGAGATGTAACTATAGATGTTGATTATACCAATGGCGGATTTTTATATTGCGGAGGTCTTGCAGGATATAATAATACCGGTAAGTTTAATAATTGCTTTGCCGCAGGGCAGGTAAAAATTAATTCTAGGACAAATTTTACTAAATATGCTGGCGGCATAGCAGGCCAATTTAACGGTAATGGTTCTAATGCCACACGATGCGTCGCCCTTGGCAGTCCAATTACCATATCAGGCACAGGGAATAATAGCAACAATAATACCAGAAGAATTGGCTCTAACTTAAATGGTTCCTTATCCAATAATTACGCTTTAGAATCAATACAAACCGGCAGTAATACCTTAGGCTATAATACAGCGGTGTCTACAACTACTGTCACGGGGGGAAATGCAAGCAACGAAAACGGCGAAAATGTCGACAATATCAGAAGGCAGGAGGCCAGTTTCTGGCAAATCACGATGCAATTTAACAGCATGGTTTGGGATTTTTTTAACCCGGCAATTTATGAAAAGGGGTATCCGCTTTTGAGGGATGTGGGGGGACAATAACAAATAGCAAAGAG
>WRNF01000325.1 GCA_009776715.1 Treponema sp.
AATTAATGTTTAGTTAATTCCTTAGATAATAAGGAATTAACGATCTTTTAATTAAGTGATCTGAATATTACAGGACACTAGAAATCTATTTTTCTCTGTGTAAATCTGTGTAAATCCGTGATAATCCGTGGCCTTTTAACTATAGCTTCAAAAGTTACCTTGTAGTTGGTTAGCTGCGCAGGCAGGCGCAGGGGCTTGTCATATGAAGGAAAAAAAGATACAATTAAATATGCGTTATATTTTAGATGAATCATTTTTAACCGGCTGTGATTTAATCGATAAACAGCATGGGCAGCTCTTTGATGCCATCAATGCTTTAATTGAGGCATGTGAACAAAAAAAGGAAAATAAAGAACTCATCAAAAGCCTGGATTTTCTTAACCGTTATACGATAAATCATTTTTTTGACGAGGAACAGTTTCTTAAAAAGTTCGGTTATTCGGATTTTTACAATCATCATCAGTACCATGAGACATTTACCAAAAAAATAAGGGATTTTTCCAAACAGTATGCGAAAGAAGGCAGTTCCGATGACATGATTGAAAAAATTAAAAAATTAATCGGATCATGGCTGGTAGACCACATAAAAGGCCAGGATTTCAGATGGGCCAGGGAGTTAAAGGAAAAAGATCCGGGATTTCAAAATGCCTGCAGCGGTTCCGCCGAATCCGGTTCCAGCAAAATATTACAACAGATAACGCGCAGGTACCAGGAGCCGTTCGAAAAAAGATCCTCCCGAAAAATCAGCATTGCGGTAAAAATTACCTGCCTTTCTTCGCTCTTGCTTTTTGCTTCGGTGGTAACTATGACCGTTCTTGGGCTTTATTATATGCGCCACCTTTCCATAACCGCCGCTGTTTCGGTAACGGAAGCCAAGTTAAAGGGAGATATGGCTGTACTTAAAGACATGATACATGAAAACTACGGAGAATTGCATTTGAATAACGGTTTCCTGGTTGACTGTTATGAGCAAAGACTGGATGGCCGCTATGATATTATTGACAGGCTCTCCGGAGAAACCAATGTGGAGGCTGCAATTTGGGAATGTGATACAACCGGCTTACATCGCGCCGCTACCACTCTGTGCGATGAAAACGGCAGGCGCTTAGACGGAACTCCAATGCTGCCAACTAATGCGGCCCTGGAACCTCTGTTACACGGCAAAGCGTATCTGGGAGAGATGATAAGCCAAAACAGGCCGTTTATTGGAAATTATGAGCCGGTTTTTAATCCCGGAAGTTCTGAATTAATCGGCGCCTTGTTTGTTGGCGTTGAAATGTCAACCGTGCATGAAATAATTGACATTTGGTCGGATGAGCTTATTTTAATTGTTGTCCTAAGCGCCGCATTCCTTTTGATTATTTCGCTGGTGCTTAATTACAGGGTTCTAAAAAAATTGATAATCAGCCCAATGAAGAAAATTACCGGCGCATTAGCCAATGTTGATGCGGGGGACATTGCCAAGCAGATACAGCTTCCCCCGGGAGACGAAATGGGGGAAATTGCCGGGCATCTGGACAAGACTCTGGAAAACCTTAAACATCTTGTATTGATCATTCAAAATGAGGCCGAAGCGGTAGACGATATCGGAATGGATCTGTCCGCAAACATGGAACGCACTGCCCTTGCAATGAACGAAATAAATTCCGCTGTTCAGCACATTCAAAATCAAATTACTGCCCAAAGCAATTCAATAGACGCCACAAGCGATGCAATAGAAAGCATTACCGGAAATATTGACCAACTGTCAGGCGAGATTGACATACAAAGCGCCAATGTGTCGCAGTCATCTTCCGCTATAGAACAGATGATTGCCAACATCAATTCCGTTACGCGAATAATCAGAATAAACTCGGAAAATGTCGCCAAACTTATGACAGATTCAGGCACCGGAAGAACAAGCCTTCAGGCCGTGGCCCATGATATACAGGAAATTAACAAAGAATCTGAAGGGCTGCTGGAGATAAATGCTGTTCTTGAAAATATTGCCAGCCAGACCAACCTGCTGTCCATGAATGCAGCAATAGAAGCAGCCCATGCCGGCGAATCCGGAAAAGGCTTTGCGGTGGTGGCCGGCGAGATACGCAAACTTGCAGAAAATTCCAGCGCGCAGTCTAAAACCATCAGCGCGGTGCTTAAAAAAATTCGCGATTCCATGACGAAAATTTCCGGCGCAACAAAAGATGTGCTTGTTAAATTTGAAGACATTGACTCTGGAGTTAAGACAGTGTCGAATCAGGAAGAACATATACGCAATGCCATGGAGGAACAAAGTTCTGGCAGCCGTCAAATAATGGAAGCAGTGGGAAAACTGAACGAAATAACCGTGAATGTAAAAGACAGATCAATCGAGATGTTAAAAGAAAGCGAAAAAATTATTAATCAGGGGGTGAACCTGAAACATGTTACTTCAGAGATTACAGAGAAAATGAGTGAAATGGCCTACCGTTCCAGCGAAGTAAACTCGTCGGTAAACCATGTAAATACAATCAGCAGGAAGAATAAAAGCAATATCGACATACTCAGGGAAGCCATCACTCATTTTACCATTGACGATAAATACTATTCTTGGGACGATTCATACCTAATCGGCGTTCCCCATATTGACGAGCAGCACAAACAGCTTTTCAACACTGTGAACAGCCTCATAAGCGCTATTGAAAAGAACGCCGGCACAGAGGAATTGAAAAATACCCTGGATTTCCTTATTCAGTACACAGTAACTCATTTTAAGGATGAAGAAGAAGTGCAGCGCAATTTCGGCTACCCCAATTATGAAAAACACCGGGCAATTCACGAAAAATTTAAACAAAGCGCCGTGGAACTGGCCGCAGAAGCTTTAAAAATCGAAAATCCGGAAACCCTGGTAAAAGAACTAAAACGGAAAATTGGCGACTGGCTTGTGACTCATGTAACAAGCGAGGATGCGCGGATAGGAAAATTCCTCAGAGCCGAAGCCCGTCAGCGTTGATTTTTAAAAATTATTTATTATTATTCAGTTGTGGGCAGTGCCTAGGAGTTTGTCGGACTTTGTCCATTCCTATGAAAAAAATGCGAAAAAACATCGTTTTTGAGCATTTTTTACTTTGCAAACTCCGTAAGAAGCCCCAAAATCAGAGATTTTAGTGGTTTTTAACCACCGGCTATTAGCCGCAAAATCTACAAGTCCGACAGGCTACTAGAAATCTATATTCCTCTGTGAAAATCTGTGGAAATCCGTGCTAATCCGTGGGCTTTTCTTTAATTTCATAAAAGTTACCTTGTAGATGGTTCGCTGCGGGAGCGGCGCGGGGGCTTACCTCTAACTTCATTTGGCCTCTCGCTAAGGCATATATGGCAATAGCCACGGATTTTCACGGATTAAACGGATTCACACGGATTTTAAGAATTAAAATTTAAAATAATCCGTGATAATCTGTGTAAATCTGTGCTAATCCGTGTTATTTTGAATATTCGGCACAAGTTACCAAAAAGATGGTTCGCAGCGAATGCGG
>WRNF01000326.1 GCA_009776715.1 Treponema sp.
AATGTTTTTTGCCAGTTCAATACGCCAGCTTTCAATTGTTGTTAAAATTTCGGCATCCACCTCCGACGTGCCTTTTTTGTTTTTATTTTCTTCAACATACCGGTCAAAACTGCCTTTTAGAATGGCGTTTTTGGAAAAGGTGTTATAGATAAATTCAAAGTGCTTTTCGTACTGGTCAAAGGTGCAGTAAAAAATGCGCGCAGTGCTTGCTTTGTCGTTTTTGTCAGGCTTAATGCGGGTGTCGTACACGGCGAATTCTTCAAAATCGGTTAAAATAGACAAGGGCAGTTTTGCGGTGTAGGCGTAACGGCGCACTTGGTAGGCAGATTCTGCTGCCTCCTTAATGTTCACCGAAGGTTTTTTTGCCTCGACAAAAAATTTCCGCACTCCGCCGATGCGGAAACTGTAATCGGGAGCCTTCTTTGATCCGTCTATATTTACTTTATCTTCCCGCATCACATCGCGGTAGCGTTCATCGTAATTTTCTTTATTGGCAATGTCCCAGCCCAGCAGCGCAAAAAACGGATCGATAAAATCGGTGCGGGTGTTGGCTTCATCGTACTGGCTGCTTTTGTATTGGTGCAGTTTGCCGGTAAAATTTGAGACAAGCGTTTTGAGGCGGGAAAGGGTATTGCCTGAAACCATGTTGTATTATTGCATATTATTATAAAATGTGTAAATAGCATTGAGCAAAAATACAGAGTCAGGAGCAGCCGGTGCTGTCGCCGCAGCTATGGCATTTCATGCAGGTGCCGTTTCGTGCCAAAGTAAAATTACCGCAGTTGGGGCAGGGATCTCCTTCATATCCTTTAATGAGAGCCCGCGCCCTGTTTGCCAATTCGTTTTGCAGCGGGTTTGGCTGAACCTGAACCGGAGCAGCTTGTACCAGAGGCGCTGCTGTAGTTTGCGCTGAAATAACTGCCCCCGGGTTGTATCCGGGGTTTTCTTCTGCATGGGCTTTAATATTTCCTTTGCCGGCATCACCGGTAAAAGCTGCCCCTCCCTGCGTTAATCTTGAAAGGCCGGATGATTTTTGGCTGGCAGGCGAAGACCCGCTGCTGTCCGCGGGATTTGCGTTTGCGGAAGGCGCAGAAAAATTTCCCTGTTTTGCCGGCCTTCCTCCCAAATACGGTTTATTGTCTCCTGGCCCCATTTCACCTTTTAGGCTGGTGGGAAGAAGGTCATCCTGGTTTACCTGCCCAAGATCGCTGCGTTTTAAATAACTGATTGCCAAATCCCGGAAAATATAGTCAATAACACTGGAGGCCATTTTTATATAGTCATGGTCCTGAACTATTCCATTTGGTTCAAAACGGCTAAAGATAAACGCTTCCACATATTCCTCTAGCGGAACACCGTATTGAAGCCCCAGCGAAACAGTTATGGCAAAACAATTTAGAAGGCTTCGGAATGCGGCGCCTTCCCGGTGCATGTCAAGGAAAATCTCGCCCAGAGTGCCGTCATCGTATTCTCCGGTGCGGATATAAATTGAATGGCCCCTGATTTTTGCTTTTTGGGTATAACCTCTTCTGCGGCCAGGCAAGGACTTGCGAATTCCCAACGGTGCAGNCTTTCGATCGCNNAACTGCGGCTTTTCAGCCTGTGCTGCTTTTAGAATTGCATCTGCCAGAGCATCCATTCCTTGTACTGGCGAGAAAAGGGGCTGGGAAAGTTTTGAACCGTCACGGTACAGGGCTACTGCTTTTAGGGCATTTTTCCAGGAAAGCATATATGCGCCTTTTACATCTTCGTAACTTGCCGATTTCGGCATATTGATGGTTTTTGAGATCGCTCCGGAAATAAAAGGCTGAACCGCTGCCATCATTCCGATATGAGCAGTCCAGAGAATAGAACGCCTGCTGTTTTTACCGGAAGGAGTTGCAGTATCAAAAACCGCATAATGCGCTTCTTTTAATCCGGGCGCATTTTCAAGCCCCATGGCCCCGCAGGCGAATAATTCCGCTTGCGCAATGTCCTCGTCATTAAAACCAATATGCTTTAACAAACTGAATCCCTGCAAAGACCAGGTTGATTCAGGAACATGAAGGATTTTTTCAACAAAATCATTGCCAAGTATCCATCCATTAAAAACATCTTCCAGGCGAAAAGCTGTTTTTAAAGCTTCCTCCGCATGGCTTAACGCTTCCCTAGTAAAACCTTTTTCCATAAGTGTTTTTGGATTTATGCCCGGTGCCCCGGATAAAGTTTTGCGGCCGGTGGCATAAAAGACAATTTCTTCTATTTCTTTTGATGAATAACCTAATGTTTCCAGGGCAAAGGGAACAGATTGATTGATAATTTTAAATTCACCGCCGCCGGCAAGTTTTTTGGTTTTTACCAGGGCAAAATCCGGTTCTATGCCTGTGGTATCGCAATCCATTAACAATCCGATTGTGCCGGTAGGGGCAATGGCCGTTACCTGGGCGTTACGGTAACCGTATTTTTTTCCAAGTTCAAAAGCCTTGTCCCATACAGCCTTTGCAGCATCCAGCAGATATTCAGGGCAATAAGCAGGATTTATTCCGCGGGGAATTGTGTGCAAGCCTTCGTAATCTGCGTCATTGGCGTTATTCGCAGCCCTGCGGTGATTGCGGATAACGCGGAGCATGTTATCAGCATTTTCCGGGTAAAATGTAAAAGGCCCTAACTCCGATGCCATTAAAGCAGACCGGGAATAAGCCCCGCCGGTAAGCAGGGCAGAAAGAGCTCCGGCTGCCGCACGGCCCTCTTCCGAATCATACGCCAGCCCCATGAGCATGAGTAGGGTTCCCATGTTTGCGTAGCCCAGCCCAAGAGTACGGTAATGATACGAAAGTTCTGCAATGCGGGGCGAAGGAAACTGCGCCATTGCCACGGAAATTTCCAGCACAACAGTCCATAAATCTATTGTATGAAGATACTCCGCAACGTCAAAGGTTCTTTCTTTTTTTTTGTAAAATGACAGAAGGTTTATTGAAGCAAGATTGCATGCAGTGTCGTCAAGAAACATATACTCAGAGCATGGATTTGAGGCCCGTATCTCTCCGCCCGCAGGGCAGGTATGCCAATCATTGATTGTGGTATGGTATTGCAGGCCGGGATCGGCGCATTGCCAACTGTTGCGGGCAATGTCTGCCCAAAGTTTGCGGGCTTTGATTGTTTTTACCGTTTCGCCGGTAGTGCGGCTGCTTAGATTCCAGTCCCCGTCATTCAGGACTGCCATCATAAATGCATCATTAAGCCGCAGGCTGTTGTTTGAGCTTTGCCCCGAAACAGTGTTATATGCTTCATCTTCCCATGCAACGGTAAATACTGCGTCTGGTTCAAAATCCCCCTGTTCAATGCGCTGTATTTGCTGGTACAGGTATGAAGAAGGAATTTTATCGTCTAACGCAGATCGGATAACGGAGGCAAGTTCAGAATTTTTTTCAATGTTTAATTTATCTGCGTCCGGCCCCCGGAAATCGGCAAGGGCTTTTTTTATTGCATTGATGTGTTTTTTTAC
>WRNF01000327.1 GCA_009776715.1 Treponema sp.
ATAACGGTTCTTAACCGCTGTGAAACGCTGCCTTTTCAGATTGAAGAAGAAACAAATGCAGGCGAAGACCTTCGCTTAAGATACCGTTATCTTGATCTTCGATCAGATGCAATGCAAAAACGCATACGTTTGCGCAGCGAAGTAACTTTTTCCATACGTGAATGGATGACAGCTAACGGTTTTTACGAAATTGAAACCCCTACTTTTATCCGGTCAACGCCGGAAGGAGCGCGGGATTATCTGGTGCCTTCGCGGCTGTATCCGGGAAAATTTTATGCCCTGCCCCAGTCGCCGCAGTTGTATAAGCAACTGTTAATGGTATCCGGTTTCGATAAATATTTTCAAATAGCGCGCTGTTACCGCGATGAAGATGCCCGCGGCGACCGGCAGCCGGAATTCACTCAGATTGACATAGAGATGTCCTTTGTTGACCGAGATGATATTTTGTCCATGACGGAAGGGCTTATGATTCATGTATTCAAAAAAACACTGGGTATAGATTTGCCAGCCTCCTTTCAACGCCTGACCTACGATGAGGCAATGGAACAATACGGTACAGACAAGCCCGATCTGCGCTTTGAGATGCCTTTAAAGGATTTTTCCCCTTATGTTGAGGCATGCGGGTTTCAGGTATTTAAGGATGCTCTTGCAGAAGGTACCGGAGCGGTGAAGGCGCTTGTGTTAAAAGGCAAATCGGACTATTCCCGCAAACAGATTGAAGAACTGGAAGCTCATGCAAAAATTTACAGGGCAAAAGGGCTTGTCTGGACCAAGGTTGCAGCTTACGATCTTCTTGAGGGCGGTATTGCAAAATTCTTTGAAGAAGACAGCACGGCAGTTATCGCCGGACTTGGGGCGGAACCCGGAGACCTTATCCTTTTTTTAGCAGATTCACAGCGGGACATTGCCAATACCGCGCTTGGGGCGGTGCGTTCAAAACTTGGCAAAGATTTAAATTTTTGCGATCCGGGACGTTTTGAATTTGTATGGATAATTGACTTTCCGATGTTTGAATTTAACAATGAAGAAAACCGGTGGGAACCGGCGCATCACCTTTTTTCATGGCCGCAGGAAAAATATCATGCAACCCTGGAGAGCGACCCTGGTTCGGTTAAGGGCGACCTGTACGATCTTGTCCTTAACGGCTGCGAGCTTGCTTCGGGTTCAATCCGTATCCACGATCCGGTTTTGCAGCAGAGAATTTTCAGCATTGCCGGTTTTGACAAGGCCGAAGCAGAGAAACGGTTCGGTTTTTTAACCAATGCATTTAAATTCGGAGCGCCTCCGCACGGAGGAATAGCGCCGGGGCTTGACCGGCTGCTAATGCTTATGGCAGGGCAAACTTCAATAAAAGAAGTAATTGCCTTTCCAAAAAATTCTTTTGCGGAAAGCCAAATGGACGGCTGCCCCGGCGAAGTGGATCAAAAGCAACTGGATGAACTGCATTTAGCAATATGCAAAAAAAATGCTCCGGCCAATTAAGGAATTACGTGAAGGAACTGCTTGAGTTATTTTGGGCTTTTTTTGTAATAGGAGCATCGGCCTTTGGCGGAGGGTATGCGATTATGCCTATACTTGAACGTGAAATTTTTAAAAAACGCGGCTGGATTACCGAAGACGAAGTACTTGATTTTTTCGCAATTGCACAGATAACGCCTGGAGTAATTGCAGTAAATATTGCTACTTTTGTTGGATACAAACGCAAAGGTTTTATAGGGGGCATTATCGCTACCATTGGCCTGGTGCTTCCCGGTGTAAGTTTAATGCTGTTTGTTTCATTTTTTTTCACACAGTTTACGGAATATCCGGCAGTGCAGCACGCTCTTTCCGGCATACGTCTTGCTGTCTGCGCTTTAGTTTTTAACATGATAATTAAACTATTAAAAAGTTTTTTCAAGAATTACAAGGCTATAATTATCTTCATAATTTGCTTTGTTCTTGCGGCAATATTCGATGTATCTCCAATGTTTATTATCCCAGGTGCAGGGCTTGCAGGTTTTTTCTTTTTTTCAACTGGCATAAAAAAGAAAAAATCAAACCCGCATTCAGGAGATGAAAATTGAACTTTTTATTTCTTTACCTGGAATTTTTTAAAATAGGATTATTTGCCGTTGGCGGCGGATATGCCACATTGCCGTTTCTCCTCCACATGGCCCATGATAATTTTTCGTTTATCCGTCAGACATCGTGGCTAAGCGCTGAACAAATCAGCAATTTTCTTGCCATTTCCCAATGCTCGCCGGGGGCAGTCGGCGTAAATGTCGCAGCACAGACAGGATATCAGTACGGCGGCATTGCAGGCGGTATTTTAGCGGTACTGGGATTGATTAGCCCTGCAATCATTGTCATTTCCATCATTTCAAAAACCTTGCTGGCGTTAAAAGACAATGCAATCACCGAGCGTGTTTTTTCAGGCCTTCGCCCCGCTGCCACAGCGCTTCTTTCTGCGGCAGGATGGGGTGTGTGCAAACTTTCCCTTTATAACCCTGCCGCTCTTGCAGCAGGATTGCCGTGGCATAACGTGTTTCTTTGGCGTGAATGTATTGTAGGCGTTGTCATTTTTCTGCTGCTAATAAAATTAAAATGGCACCCGATTATCTATATTGCGTTAGGTGCAACAGCCGGAGTTCTGCTGGGACTTTAACAGATGCTCCTCTAACAGCTTTTTTTTATCTTCCGGAAGCAGCGTTGATTTTTCATTAATAAAATCGTAGTGAACCATTACCGCACAGCCTTTAACGCAGAGCCTTCCCTCCTGCCATGCCTCATGGTAAGAGGTAAAGGACTTAGCGCCGATTCGGCTAATCCATGTCTTAATTTCCACATCATGCTTGAAATACAATTGGCCGACATAATCGTATTCGGAATGCGCCATAATCAGCGAGAAGGAATCCCGTTTAAATTCCAGCGTGGGGTCAAAAATTTTAATCAGCGGATTTCTTGCAAGTTCAAACCAGACTGCCGGCACCGTGTTGTTGATGTGTCCAAGAATATCCATGTCCCCAAAGCGGGGCGTAACCATTGTCGTAAACATAAAATATACTCCTAAATAAAAGAAAGAAACATAACTGACGAGAATTTCTTATTTGTTTTTAATTATACTTGATTCGGGAAATAAAAGTCAAGCTGCCTAAGACGGCTGTCTGAGACGGACTTACTTTTGTCAGCAAAGGGTGTTGCAGCAGCATTATTGCCGCATCTACAGTGCTGCAGATGCGGTTTTCCCGATGCATCCAGGCAATCATGCCTTTTACAGTTTCCTCAAAGGTTCGTGTCTTAAAATCAATTTCCCTTTTTGCTTTTTCGCAATCAGGGCGAAGGAAATACTGCTTCCTAAATACCCAGAAGCGCCGATTAACAGATAAATAGTGTTGGGGCTGTCCGAGAAGTTGGTTACTTCTCGTCCAGCCCTTGTATTTTCTCCATTTTCTTGCGAAAATGTGCGAAAATACATATAAAAAGGAAGGTGTCC
>WRNF01000328.1 GCA_009776715.1 Treponema sp.
TTCTCTGAAAGCAGTATCCGTAAGTCCTTGCTATATAAGGATTTACAAAATTGCTCATTAAGCATTTTAAGTAAAAAGAGACTTTTCGGAGGGGACTCAAATTTAAAATAATCTGTGATAATCCGTGGAAATCCGTGGGCTATTAACTATAGCTTCATAAAAGTTACCTTGTAGATGGTTCGCTGCATCTCTTGGCGGGGGGGCTTGTCTCCGATCAATTCTTCTGCGGGAATTTGTAAAAAACGCCGCCGTCCAGAGAAGCGATTTTTTTTGCAGCGCAGTCCGTTTCGTTTAACGCATTTTCGCCGATTATTGCTTTTACCTGATAACGTTTTGCGAGGGAAGCATACAATTTTGCCCGCAAAACAGCTTGCCCTGCTGCGCTGTACCCTGTTTCCTGCGACCAGAAAAACGCACATTCCCCCGATTCTATGCCAAAAAGCCAGTCTGAAAAAGCTGAATTGCCTTTGAGTGCAAATGTTCCGTTAAGCAAATTGTTTACCGTATTCACTGCTTCACGGCTGTCCCATCCTCCTGCGTTGTCTTTCATTCCGCCGCAAATGCGTTCAATGGGAGAACCAAAGCAGGCCCATGCTGTGTCTCCTGCAAAACCCAGAATAGTTGCATTTGCATTCATAAAAATTTCAGAAAATATTTTTCTAAATTCGCATAACGCCTTAACTGCTTCAAGAGCATCTTTTCGGTCTTCTGTATTTGACAGACGGGAATTTTTAACCGCAATTATTGCGGCATGGGCTTTTTTTAAGCTGCCAGGGAAAGGCGGGGCCTTTTTGGCAAGCTGTTTTAGCATAAAGCTGTTTACCCTTGATGAATAGGCAAAACGGAACTTTAACTCCGCACCGTACCCTATGCAAACTCTTGAAATTGCCAAAAATGCCGTTCCCCCTGCGCAGGCTGCCATTGGAATTAACGGGTCTATCCAATATGCAGTGTAAATAAACCATGCTCCAAAACCAGCGCCGCATAACAAACATGCGAATAGGCCAAATAAGGCCTGTTTCAGCGGCCGCAGTGTATGTATAAGAAACAGTATAAAAAAAACTGCCGCAAATGAACTGCCAATTATGTGCAGGTTTTTTCCTGGCCTAATGCTGCGTCCGGTAAGCAGGGTATTTGCCATAATGGCAGTTGAATCATTTTGTTTTGGTTTTAATATGCAGAACGAGGATTTAACCAATCCGGAAATATCATTCCTTAATGCAATTAATAAGCTGTACTGTTCCCTAAGGGCAGCAAAGGCCCGGATAATTTCATTCCGTTCAGCTTGCATTTTTGCCGTTATTTCTGTTTCAGGCTCTTGCTGCTCAAATTCCGCCGTTAATTCCGCCGAGGCCTTTTCTTCAATGCCGTTCACCAACAGCATTTCTGAAGGTCCGTTCAAAAAATCATAAATGCTGTCCAGATACCGTTTGCGGGCATTCATCCATTCGTTAAAATATAATTCATTGGGATTTTTTAGCAGGTTTTCTTTCATTTCCTCTGAAAAATCATGCAGATTGCCGGGCATTTGCTCTGGAAGAATATTTGCATAAATCCCAAGCGAACCAGAATCTTTTAATAATTTAGCCATTGACTTATCGGCTTTATCATATTTAATGAAATTATCCAACGTTATGCGCCGAAAATTGTCAGGTTTTTCAACAAGAATATTTCCATCCCGGTCAAGATAAAATAAATGCTCGGTAATTTCGCCGTATTGTGTAAAACGGTTTATCAATACAAAATCATTATCAATATTTTCAACAATAGATTCCCTGTACCGGTCTTTTAATGCATAATAAGCAATATGTTCAACTCCGCCGTCTATGGGGGCAATGCGCCGTAATACCATGTCTTTGTCAGGGTTAGGGACTGAATACCATGAAAATTTTTCTGTAATAAGATCTTCAGATTGCGGCCGTAAATCAACAGCCCTTATTACCCTGCCAAAAACCGCAGCGGCAAGGGCTGCCAGCGTTGTTTCCGCTTCTTCTTGCCGCGTAACAGCCGCCTTAATCCGGTCCCTTCCCCGCTCCGACAATTCAACCAGACTATCAACAAAGCTATAAGATTCCTGCGGAGACACAAACCCAAGCCGTATCGATTCAAAAAGCGTTTGTATGTTTCTGCTTACCAGTAAAAATTCGTCGTTTACTCGAAGAATTAAATCCTCGGCATTTTCTATGCTGCCTGTTCCTTTTCCAGGCACAGGAACTTCAATTATTAAATTCGNTGCGCCCATCTCGTTCAATGCCATAATAAGGGCATATATATCGCCAGGNTCCGCAATTTCTTCTGTATCGATCAATAATAATTCATTTGAAACTTCCATGGGNGGGCGGAATGAGAGCAGCATATCGTACAATAGGCCAAGTTTTGGGCCGCTGAAGAGATAATGCAGCGGAAAAATTATGGCAGCAGTGGTTAAAAATGCGCAAAAAAGCAGAAAAAACGACTTTTTCCTTGAAATAAAAACATACATATACTTTCATTTTCGGTAAAAATGGATTATAATATATTGTGAAGCTCAAAAACTTTATTTGTTTACAAGGGGGGCTTAATTCGTACCAGGGAGTTGATATGAAAACTGTACAATTTTTATTTTTTACTGCGTTTGCTTTTTCGCTGTTAGCTTTAAGCTGCGCTGAACCGCCAGTAGAAGAAATGAATCAAGCTGCCGAAGCCGTAACTGTTGCCGAAAGCAGTAATGATGCAATTTATTATGCGCCGCAATTGCTGAACCGTGCAAAAACAGTTTTAAAAAATATGTATTTGGAAGCAGAAAACAAGAACTATGATTTAGCTAAAAGTTTAGCAGCCGAAGCGGTTTCTTTAGCAGAACAGGCAATAAGAGAAGGCCATGCAGCAGCCGAAAAAGAAAAACAAGAGGCTTCTGTTACGGTAATGAATATTGACGATGTGATTTCTGAGATAGAGCAGATAATAAATGCGGCAAAAGAAGCNGGCTTAGATCTGGATTACAATTCTATCGAGAATGAGTTTGATGCAATATGCCAAACTGTGGCGCAGGCTCAAGAGGCGCTGTCTACAGAGCAGTTCAAGGATGCAATAAAAATTGCAGATACCGCAAAGGCAAACTGCGAACTGATTAAACAGCAGATATCTGAAGTTGCCATTTCTGTTTCCAGTAAAAAATGACCCCCGGCCCTGAAGAGCACAGTTTTTTAAAAACCGGCGGCCAGGCAAAAACCGAATATTACTACAATTAAAATAACCTCAAGGACAACGCCAAAAACACATCCAATTCCGTTTCCAAGCCCCCACACATCATTCGCGGCGAACCAACTCTTTGGTTACTTTTATTTAAGGGTCCGCGGATTTCGCAGATTAACGCGGATTATTTTAATTTTTAATTCTTAAAATCCGTGTGAATCCGTCTAATCCGTGTAAATCCGTGTGCATTTGACATCCAATGCCACCAAGTGCGGCTTTAGTTTGAAG
>WRNF01000329.1 GCA_009776715.1 Treponema sp.
AAACGACAGGTTTCGCAAGTCCCGCACAGGGCTACGAAGAACAAGGCATAGACCTCAACCGCCTTTTGGTACACAACCCTCCGGCAACTTATTTTTTTCGCCTTGACACTGACGAAATGGAAAATTTAGGGCTGCCCCGCGGCACTTTACTCATAGTTGACCGTTCAATAATATACCCCGCCGCAAGCAAAAACGGCCGCCGGCTGCTGGAAAATGCGGACATGATCCAGCAAGTCCAGCAGGCTATGTCCAACCAGTATGTATTGCTGCGCCATGAAGGGCAATTCCTGTGCCGCCTCATGGCCATGCAGAACGGCAAACCCTGTTTTACCAACGGCACAACCGACATAGTGCCCATACCCGGTGAAACCGAAATTATCGGGATTGTAACCGCCTCAATAAAGGAATACCTCAATGGCTCTTAAAACCTACTCTAAAACCTACTCTAAAAACCTTTAAAGGCGGGCTTATCAATGATTTTCCATGTTGACGGCAATTCCTTTTACGCCTCGTGCGAAAGGCTGTTCCGGCCCGACCTGTACCGCAGCCCCATCGCTGTGTTAAGCAATAATGACGGCATAATCGTAGCCGCCAACGCTGAATGCAAAGCCCTTGGCTACAAGCGAGGAGACGTGTTCTATAAAGTAAAGCACAGAATGGAACAGCAAGGCGTAAAAGTATTTTCGTCAAATTATACCCTCTATGCCGATATGTCTGCCCGGATGAACCTCATTTACAACCGTTTCGCCCCCGAAGTGGAGTTGTATTCTATTGACGAAAGTTTTTTGTTTTTCCCCGATTGGAAAAACGCCAACCTCAACTCTGCTGACGGTTACACCGCAATCGGATATGAACTCAAAAAGACCGTTGCCACAGAAACCGGAATTCCAGTCTCCATAGGCATAGCCCCAAACAAAACCCTTGCCAAAATGTGCAATAAATTAGCCAAAAAACAAGATGACGGCACAATGCCCGGAGTATGCAACTGGCAGGAATTAAACCAGGACGAAGAACTTGCCAAGTATCCAGTCGGCGATATATGGGGCATAGGATATTCAAAGGCCGCATTGCTTAAAAGGCAAGGCATACACACCGCCCTTGACCTGAAACACTACCCCCTGCACAAAGCCAAAAAACATCTAACCATTACCGGATTTAGAACCGTGCAGGAACTCAACGGCATACAAGCCATTGACAAAGCCGATAACGCCCCCCGGCAGGCAGTCATGGTATCCCGCAGTTTCCAAAGCCCCGTATACGAACTCGACAGCATAACCGCAGCTTTAGCCGAGTACACGCAGGAAGCCGTTAAACGCATAAGGGAAGAACATCTGTCATGCCGCTATGTTTCAGTGTATTTGATGACCAACGCCTACGCAGAAGGCGAACAGTACTTCAACCAGTTATCCGCAGAATTGCCCTACCCATCGTCTTATTTGCCCCTCATCACCGCCGCCGCCAACGAACTGTTAAAACGCATATACCGCCCCAACTACAAATACCGCAAAGTAATGATAGGCCTGACCGGGATGGATAATGACGGCTGCCCCCAGCTTGATCTGTTCACAGAGCAGCAGTTTAATGAACAATGCAGCCGCGGGAACAAGAACGAAACCTTAATGCAAGCCATTGACAAAATTAACGGCAAATACGGCAGGGGAACAGTAAAACTTGCCTGCGCCCTTGCAGGCAAAAAAGCCGGCGCCGCCGCGCCCATCCTCTTGAAAAGAGACTACCTCTCTCCCCGTTATACCACAAACATTAATGATATACCCATAGTTTTCTAATCCCCCTTTTTTCTTTTTAAATTTTTCTTTATTCTTTTGTTCATGGAACTGTTGATTGGAACCAGCGGATACGACTACAAGGAATGGAAAGGCGTGTTTTACCCCGATACCCTCAAACACGCCGATTTTCTGCCCTTCTATGCAACCCAATTCAACAGCCTTGAACTGAACGGCACATACTACAAAATGCCAACTCCCGCACAAATGCAGAACATGATAACCCGCACCAGCGGCAAGGTAACATTCTCTGTAAAAGCCTTTCAGGGGTTAACCCATGCCCCGGACAAAAGCCAGTTCCGGCCCCTTGCCGCCGAATTCAAAAGAGCCCTGGAACCATTGCAGAACGGCAGCCATTTACTGTGCGCGCTGCTGCAATTTCCGCAAAGTTTTCATTACGAAAAAGACGAACGGATATATTTAGACCTTCTGTTAAAAGAATTATCCGGCATACCCATAGTAGTGGAAATGCGGAATGTCAAATGGCAAAACGATCAGGTATACAACGCGCTCCGCCAGCGGCAAACCGGCTGGTGCATAACCGACAATCCCAGCCAATTATTGCAGGGCAATACCGAGTTGACGAATAATGCGGTAAGCCGCAGCCCAAATATAATCCCCTGCCGCAATGAAGGCGGGTATGCTTCAGCAAACACAGTGGATACCGCCCTAAAAAATCTGCCCAAACTTGAATTTCTAAGCACCAGCCCCATAGCCTATATCCGCTTTCACGGCAGAAACGCCCAAATGTGGTACACAGGCAGCAANGTCACCCGTTATGATTATTNCTACACNGATGCTGAATTGCAGGCATTCGTAGCNCCTGTAAAAGAACTTTTAAAAAACACGAAAATAGTCCAGTTGTTTTTTAACAACCACGCAAAATCCCAGGCTACAGTTAACGCAAAAAAATTAGAATTCCTGATAAAATCAGAAACATTGCATAATAATTAAAAAATTTAACCACAAACCAAGCCTATAGCAGCATGCACACGATACCGGACGCTACGCTCATTTTGAGTTGGAATATTCAAACGCAGGTAAAATTCTCGTGGTACACTGCCCTTTTATTCTTCCATAATTACAATATTGTGCGCCAATGCAAAACTTGCACCAATGATGCAAGTTTTTATTTATCAGTATAATTAAGATAGTATAATTAAGATAGAAGCATTTACACCATTCTTTCTTTCAGAAATGAATCGACTGTAATACGATTAACACTAAAAATACGGCCAATAGCACTCTTTGAAATTTTTTTATCAATAAGCGCTTGTATTTCTTTTTCGTGTCCTGAAAGTTTTACTTTTAATGATTTTTTTCCGATAGGCCTTCCCAAAATAACACCTTCAGATTTTTTACGAGCAAGAGCTTCTTTAATTCGTTGAGAAATTAAATCTCTTTCAATTTCAGCAGATAGACTAAAAGCAAAAGCAAGCACTTTTGATTGTATATCATCACCAAGACGATAGTTATCTTTAATTGTCCATACTTTCACTCCATTGANCATCAATTGATTAAGTATTGACATAATCATAAAAAGACTTCTTCCAAGCCTAGGAGTTTGTCGGACTTTGTCCAATTCAATGCAAAAAATCGTGCAAAAGCACGATTTTTACTGCTCAAACTCCGTAAGTAGCCCCAAAATCGAAGATTTTAGTGGTTTTTAACCACTA
>WRNF01000330.1 GCA_009776715.1 Treponema sp.
AGTTTAGTGGTAGGTATTCACAGTGAACGAAGATATAAAACGATCAGCCGAAATAAATACAGATGATCGCGAGCGGTTTGAATGGGAAAGTAAATATCCACAGTTGTTTTCTTCAATACATCCGCATATTGAAGATGCACGATCAAGTCTTGTTCTATGCTAATCGCTTCGAAATAAGTCATGCTTTTTTCTCCTCTTTAATTAAAAGGATCATCCGGCGGCGGCGTGCTTTTAGTGGCCGCTGGAGGTTCCGTATCTTCAATGTCTTTTAATTTGACATTGAAAAAACACAATACCGGCTTGCCGTTTATTTTTTTTTGTTTCTGTGTTATTTGTTTATAATCTTTTTTTAAGAAACGGGTAAATTTATTTCTTGGCAAGACATCCTTGCCCGAATTTTCTGATGTTAAATTAAAATACTTTAAGTATTCTTCATATAAAATATCGCATTGAATAAACGGGTTATTTTCTACAGTAAGATGAAGCCGGTCTTTAACGAAGCAATCTAAATCAGTATCCAATTCGTCTAAATATAATTTTTTATATTTTTGACATTCATCTGATAACGGAATAGCACCCCGGTATTCATTTTTTAATTTTATGTAGTATTCAATAAACATTTTTACAATGCCGGGATATTCCGGCTTTAACTTTTCTTTGAATTCATCCATGTCTACTGATTCCTTGCTTCCCCTTTTATGTTCAATTAAAAATGGAATTATAATCATACGCCCGATTGTTGCGTTATCGTGGCTGTCAAAATGCGGCAAATAGTTTGTTAAAATAATTATTTGCGAGGTAGGCGTAAATTCATGGGGCGATTGATACAGATCACGCGCTGTTAAGGTATCTCCGCCGGTTAATAGTTTCCATAGCGCGTTATTTAAATACATATTCCTTCCTGTTTCGCTTGCAAGCCCACAGCCTTTCCCTTCCAAACCGGCAATATACGGCGTTGCTTCATTCCCGGAAACCTGCCTTAACCCTTTACTGACTAAAACTTCGGCGGGTATTGTTTTTATCATATTAGGAAAAACAGCCTGCATAATATCCATGTTTGCGGTTTTTCCAGTGTTTGTTTCTCCAATAAATATACCGCCATATTTGTATTTAGTATTACGTGAAAGAATTAGGGATAAATAGAGTAAAAAACTTTCTAATGTTTTTTCATGCTTAAAATTCCCATGCACAAAATTAATATATTTTTTTGGCTTTATTGAACTTTTAATTTGATCGCTAGTGTATGGTAAAATTTCCCGGCGGAATTCATCACGTTCAGATTTCCTGTATATTATTTCCTTGCCGGAAAAATCTATAACACTGTCAATAAGTGTCAGCGTTTCTCTTACTGCCGGGCCGTCAAACAGTACCGTTGTTTTGAATATGTCTAACAGTTCTAATTGAGAAAATTCCTGCATGATTTCAACACGGAACCGCCGGCTTTCCATTTTCTTTATTATTTCGTCAATATCTGATTTTCTTAAACCTAATTCTTTTAAATCTGTTTTTTCATAAAAATAAATCATTACAGCGATCATTATATTATATATTGCGCCAGTCATATCAGGTTCCCGCTGCCATGTATGCCCATTGAAAAAATAATATTTTTTTTCCGATTCTACATAAATGATCCTACCGTCAAGAATATCCGCAACCATAAGCGCAGCGGATCTAACTCCATATGTTTCCAAAAATTGAATAACATTTTTATTTGTTTTAATTTCTTCAAAGTCTATATCTACAATGGGTTTATGGCGGTTAATGCGTTTTAACAATTCGCTTGCCGGGGTTAATTCTGTTTTTAACGTACGCTGTAAATAAGTTGAAAGACCGTATTTCCATGCAAATTCCAGTAAAACATAAGGGGTTGTGTCATTTTTATTTTTTATCTGTTCTTTTGTTGCCCCCCATTCCAATAAAGGTTTTTCAATATTTTTAGGAAATTTAGCTGCTTTTATTATTGCCGTTACAAACAACTGCACATCTTCAGGATTCTTTTCTTCAATTAAAGATTTTTTAATTTTCTTCAGGACTGCCTCTATGCGCCCGGTTGAAAGAGGCTCCCATTTTAAAGGTGTTTTTTCATCCGCCTTTTTTCCCGGCGGCACATATTCCCGCGCTTCCTGTATTGCCTTAATGACAATATCCCGCTTTCCTGCAATGATTAGCGCATCGGGATCGCACTTGGTTTTGCTTACAGGGAGTTCAGCGGTTTTGATTATCCCTTTATATCCAGCNTGACGCATAATTTCCGGAATATTGGTTCTTTTTGTGTCGTTGTATTCATAGGGAATAAGGCCAGAGGCTTTCCTTCCCGGATCGTCAGCATCAAAACATAAAATTATTTCAGGCACTTCTAAAAGATAATTTTTAATTTTAGGGCCGGTTAAGCCGCTTGTGCCGCCTGAAGCAAAAAGATTTTTTAACCCTATGGCGTTAGACGCTATAGCGTCCATTTCCCCTTCAACTACTATTACAGGGCTTGTCTTATCAATACTTCCCGGCATAGGGAAAGTACTGGAACCTCTGGACCCGAATTTTTTACATTCCCCCTCTATGTAATAATGCAGCTTATAGCCCTTGCCTAATTTCATAATAACGCCGGAATGTTCCCACCATGCAATACCGGTATTAGGGTTTTTCAAGGGTATCCCTGCGCGTTTTAGAAGGCCGGCACCCAAATCGCGGCGCACCAGGTCAAGGCCGGGCCAGTATAAAAATTCCTTTACCATTGCCGGTATTAGGTCGGCGGGGTATGCCGGGATTGTGCCAAAAGATGAAAAAGCTGCGCGAAGGTTCAGAAACTTTATTATTTCTTTTTCGGCAGCGGAGTTTTTGCTTAAATAATTTTCAAGTTGTTTTTGTGCAGCAGGATCGGCGGTAAAGGTTTCTTTTTCTTTACCAGCATCCGAAACAAGAGAAGGGATATAGTTTTGCGCAAATAAATTTTCAAGAAAAAGGTACTGTTCTTTTTTATCGTTTATGCCTTCCAGTATTTCGACCGCATCGTACACATCCCCATGCTTGCCGCAGCCAAAACAATGAAAATCTTCATCGTAGATTTTAAGAGACGGGGTTTTTTCTTCATGGCAAAAAGAGAGTACAAATTCCGCAGATGTATCATACCCTTTACGTTGCAGGTACTGTTTTAAGTACCCTTTATACTTTGCAAAGTCCAAAAATTCCCCTCTCCATCCTATGATTATCTAAACAATGGAAAAACAAATACAAAAAACAAAACAATTAAAATAATATTTTCAAGAATTAAAACAATCCCTAAAATATCGCGGTTTTTTGCAAGGCGCATAATTTCCGAACTGTAACGGCTTTTAGCCAATTTTGCAGTTGCTTTTTTATATTGTTTCCGTATTTTTTTTATTTTCCAGTTGTTCATTTTTTACCTCTTGTTTTTGAGTTAAAAAATATCAAGCTCTCCGTTTTCAACCGGTTTTCTTTTAT
>WRNF01000331.1 GCA_009776715.1 Treponema sp.
AACGTAACTGCGCCTGCGCCTGTATTCTTAACTGCCGCAATTTCAATAAGCCCCATGTTTTTCAGCAGGGAGACAATCCTGAAGGCATCGTCCGGGGTAAGATCCGCCCTGCGGACGGCCTTGACAATGCCCTCTACCCCGGCCAGTTCCCCAACGGGGCGCGGCTTCCGCAGCCTGCCGCTGGGAACACCGGAAGTTTTCCACACCTCCGCTTTGACATGGGCTTTTAAGAGTTCCGTTTCCCCGGTAGACCGGGCGGAAAGTTTTTTCCGCTTGTTTTGTCGGTAAATTCAACGTAGAACACGCCGTTTTTGCGCCTGTGCAGGTAATAATCCTTAACCATATAAGCTCCTTCAGGGAAAAAGAAGACGTTTTCTCATCTTCTTTTCTCATTTTTGTATCGGAGCCTTTACGCCGGTTCTTCCTGATCTTTAAAGGCAGTCGGTTCCCTAGGAGCCTGTCGGACTTGTGGAATTTTGCGGTAAATAACCGCCGGCTAATAGCCGCAAATTCTCCTATAAACGGGGCTCCTTACGGAGTTTGAGCGGTAAAAATCGTGCCTTTGCACGATTTTTTGCATTGAATTGGACAAAGTCCGACAAACTCCTATGGGAACCTTAGGCTAATTCCTTACGTAGCAAGGAATTAGCTGATGAGCCGCGAAGGGATCGAACCTTCGACCCGCAGATTAAGAGTCTGCTGCTCTACCATCTGAGCTAGCGGCCCTGAAAAATTTCATTGTGTTATTTATAACAAAAACCTAAAAAAAAGTCAAGCATTACTGTCGTCGTTTGTCGGCGTTCAGCAATTCAAAATTTAATTATAAGCAATAATTTTATCAAAACCAAAACAACCCGTAAAGTGAGCCGTTCAAAAAAATGGCATATTTAAATTTTTTAATGAAACTTGGAAATCCACTGTCTAAGGCGGTGGTTATGTACTGCTGGCTATGCCGCAAGAAAAGCATGGCGAAATAGGGTAGGGGACACTTAAAAAAGTATTTCATGTAAACGCTTAGCGGAAATAAATCAAAACATGGGGTATAGAAAAAGCGGATAAATGAACATTAAGTTAATTCTCTATATGGTAAAGAATTAACTTACTTTGTTATTATGGTAACAGAATATTACAGGACACTAGCTTTGCGGTATTGCTCATCCGCATACAGCACGTGAAATAAAAACGCTAACAGGTTCAACAGGCAAGGCAGTTCATCTCGCTGGCATGTTTCTGCCCATGCACAAAATATGGATTTTTAGATAATCTATACCGGTAGTTGTATCCGGTATTACGGCTGTCAGGAAGCATCGCTCCCTTTGTTTCTAACTTATTCGCAACATCTGGTTTAATCAAGAGGGGAACCTTCGCCGCATTTGCGGCTTGATTGAGGATACCCCGCCGAACCTTTGGTTCGAGCTTGCTTCGGCACGAATAAATATTAACATTGGATGGTTTGTATTAAACCAGATGTAATATAATAAATTTCCTTACAGAACGCCCCTCCCATTAAACCATGTAACGCTTAAAGATACCCAGCGGCTTGCCGCCGGGAGGGTCATTTAAAAGTTTCTTAAATATTTCCCTGCCCATATTTTATTATCGTTATTTTCTTGTCTATAACTTCAATAAAGGGGTTAGGGGCTAGGGGGTATGGGTTTGGTTTGTAAGCGTATCGTGACATTTTCTCGATTAAATAACGAACGACAATTCCCGATCCCGGGCGCACTGCTCAGGATAAATCCTTCGCGTATTATCCGTCTTGTTAGCTTTCACTGTGCGCCACGCCGTGTTAATTTTTCTCATCTTCAGCCATACGGCTGCATTTCCGAGCGCCCCGATCCCTATTCCCTACCCTTAAGTTACCTTGTAGTTGGTTCGCTGCGGTAGCGGCTTGCCTGCGCAGGCAGGCGGTTAAATTTTGAACTGCTGGTTCTCTCTCTTCACATACAAAAAATTATAGTGTATTATGGTAAAATGGAAAATTTTTATGCAAAGAGATTTAAAGAATTTATAAGAACTTCACTGCAGCGGCTGTTTATTACCATGGAATTTTTTGGGAAAAACAGCCTGGCGAATCATTCGGCTGCCGGTGCTTACGGGTTTCTGCTTTCCGTAACGCCAATGATGTTATTATTAAGTTTTTTTCTGCTTCATACATTTGAATCTTCGCCTGAAATAGCAGCATCTCTGGTAAATAATATCCCTTTTCTTAGCCTTATTGCCAAAGATGAACAACAGATTTTTGAACTGCTTAATTTTTCACTTTCCGGCCTTTCCGGTATCATTTCCATAATAAGCATATTTTGGGCAGGCAGGTTTCTAACCGTCTCGCTTCAGAGCGGTTTAAAAATAATTTTTATAGGAGAAAAAAAATTAAATCCTATAACGGATAAATTAATCACCATAGCAATTGAATTTTTTGTATTGGTTTTTTCGTTAATTTTAATTCTTTCTTCACGTGCATCCCTGTACTTATTTGAAACACTTGGCTATATTTCAACATCATCTTTTTTGTATTACTTTACATCACAGACAGGGCGTCTTATTTTCACAATAATTATGTTTGGGCTTATTTCATTTTGCGCATACCGTTTTATACCGGAAAATGCCCCCAGCCGTTTTTCTGCTCTGCGGGGCAGCGTTTTTTGTATTTTTTTCTGGATATGTCTTTCTTTAGGGCTTGAAATAATGTTAAAACAATCTAAATATGATTTTCTTTACGGCGCATTGAGCGACCTTATTATGATGCTGATTACCGTATATTTCTTTTTTATGTTTTTATTCATGGGGGGGCAGTTTGCCTATGTGCTGGATTCCTTTGATGCATTGTTATTTACAAGGATGCGGGAAGCTAGAATTAAAATAGCAGAAAATAAAAATTCAGGGATAATTAAATCAATTACAAATATTATTAACGGGCTATTTTCTTCAGTAAATGGAAAATTAAAAAAATATTACCGGTTTTACCATAAAGGAGAAATTTTATTTTCCCGAGGAGAACAAGGGGATGCTATTTTTTATCTTCTTGAAGGAAAGGTTGAAGTAATTTTATCAGATGATCACACATCTGCCGGAATAATTAATGAAGATTCATTTTTTGGCGAAATGAGCCATTTACTTGGAGAAGCCCGTAATGCAACAATAATGGCAAATACAGATGTTTCTGTACTAATGTTGCCTCCACAGCTTTTTGACAAGATTGTAAAAAACGATACTAGTCTTGACCGGGACATTATTATGCATCTTTCAAGAAGGATACAAAAAGGGAATGAGCAGATTACTGAATTAGCAGCTAAACAGCCATCAATGTGAAATATTTATTTTGCTTTTGGCCAAAATTTTAGAATTTATCAAATAAGCTTAATAATTTCCCCAAGGCTGCGAATTTTCGGCAAAGAACAGTTTTTGTGAATGTCATTTTCATCCATCAGAAGCGCATTGCCCCCTAATGCAATAAA
>WRNF01000332.1 GCA_009776715.1 Treponema sp.
AAGAGGCCGGCGCATGGATGCACACAGATGCAGTGCAGGCACTGGGAAAAATGCCTGTCAATGTTGACGGCATGGGAGTGGATTACCTTACAATTTCGGCGCATAAAATTTACGGCCCAAAAGGAATAGGCGCATTGTATGTGCGAAAAGGCGCTCCGTTGTTTCCCCTCATCCAGGGCGGGCATCAAGAGAATGGGCTGCGGGCAGGGACATACAACAATACCGGAATAACCGGTTTTGGCAAAGCGGCTGCAATTGCAGCAGACGAGCTGGAAAAATATAACAGGGAGATAAGCCCTCTTTGCAGACGTTTGCGCGATGGGTTAAAAGCGGCAATTCCCGGAATAAAATTTAACGGCCACCCAAAAGACACGCTTCCCAATACGCTGAATGTTTCATTCCCTGGCGCCGAGGGAGAAGCGATTCTTCTGTGGATGGACATTATGGGAATAGAGGCTTCCACAGGGTCTGCCTGCGCATCGGGAAGCCTTGAGCCTTCGCACGTGCTTATGGCAATTGGTTTGGGGCCGGAACTAGCCCACGGTTCCATTCGTTTTAGCCTGGGCTGGGGAATTAATGACGAAGATATTGATTATATTATTAACACGCTGCCGCCGATTATTGATCGGTTACGCGCAATTGGAGGATACCATGCCTGATTGGATTTATTCTGACGAAGTAAAAGAACATTTTACCAATCCCAGGAATGCACTTTTGGATGCCGAGGATTCTTTCCCGGCAAATGCCAGAGGAAAAACGGGAAACATTAAATGCGGCGATGAAATGCTAATGCTCCTGAAAATTGACAATGATGTTATAAGCGATGTTCGCTGGAAAACTTTCGGATGCGCCAGCGCCATTGCATCTACAAGCATGCTTTCTGAAATGATCAAGGGCATGAGCATAGAAGACGCTTACAAAATTCGGCCCGAGGATCTGGTAGAAAAACTCGGCGGCCTTCCGGCTGTTAAAATCCATTGTTCGGTGCTTGGAGACAAAGCCCTCCGTGCCGCTATTGACGACTATCTTGCAAAAACCGGCAGGCCGGGAATGTTATGCGAGCCGGTTACGGAAATTTGCCATTGCCTGGGAATTACCGACAAGGATATTGAAAACGCATTCCAAAACGGCGCAAAAAACTGGGAGCAGTTGCAGCAGGCAACAAAAATAGGCACTGCCTGCAGCGGCTGCAAAGAAAAAGCCATGGAGCTTCTCCACGGCCTTGATCATATTTACAACGAGTTGAGATGAATATAGAAACAAGCCCCTCCGCAACGAACCAACTCTTTGGTAACCTGTGCCGAATATTCAATTTAACACGGATTAGCACAGATTTCCACGGATTATCACGGATTATTTTTAAATTTTAATTCTTAAAATCCGTGGAAATCCGTAAAATCCGTGAAAATCCGTGGCTATTGATTATATACCTTAGTGAGAGGCCAAATGAAGTTAGAGACAAGCTTTTATTGTGGGGGCGCTTCACTCGATGCTTTTTTCTTTCGCTTTTGACCGAAATATACCCTGGCGCAGGCACAGATAAATTTTACCCAGAATGGCTCAAGGCGGCGGCGAACCTGCGTTAAGTGCTGCATTACCGGTAAATTTTGCGGACATTTTTTTTCGCATAACCCGCATTTAACACAAAGGCTGGGGCTGCTTGACTTTTGTGACGTAAAACCCGTGCTTGACAGCAGTTGTTTTGCGCCTTCAACAAATCCGATAGAGTACGATGCGTTATACGCCGAAAAACATCCCGGAATATTAACATTTTTAGGACAGGGCATACAGTAATTGCAGCCTGTACAGCGAATCTTACATGCCTTGTTTAACACAGCAAGTACCTGTTGGTACGTGTTCAAATCGGCATCGGACAACATCCCTGTTTTGGCATTTTCGGCAAGCAGTAAATTTTCTTCAACTTGAGCAATATCGTTCATGCCGGAAAGCAAGAGCGTAACTTCCTCTTGATTCCATACCCAGTTAAGCGCCCATGCCGCAGGAGACAGATTTGGATTTGCCTTTTTAAAAATTTCTGCCGCTTCTTTGGGCAAACCCTTAACAAGTTTTCCGCCCAATAACGGTTCCATTATTATTACCGGCATTTTTTCCGCAGCCTTTTTCAGGCCGGTTACCCCTGCCTGAAAATTTTCATCAGAATAATTATACTGAATTTGGCAGAATTCCCAATGGTAAGCATCTACTATCTTTAGAAATTCAGTGCAACTGCCATGAAAGGAAAACCCAATCTGCCGTATCTGGCCAGATTTCTTTTTTTCATTTATCCATTGATCGATTCCCCAGCTTTTAAATCTGTTCCATTGATCAATGTCCGTTATCATGTGCAAAAGGTAATAATCAATATAATCTGTTTTAAGCCGTTTAAGACTCTGATTAAAATAGCGGTCAAAATCGGGGCTGTTAATCGTAACGAGCGGCAATTTGGTTGCCAAATACACTTTTTCTCTTAACTTGTTTTTATCCAGAACCGTTCCTAAAACCTCTTCGCTTCCCGGGTAAATCCATGCAGTGTCAAAATAATTTACGCCGTTTTCAATTGCCCGTAAAATAATTTCTTCGGTTTTTCGTATGTCAATGCCGGTTATTCCCCTTGGAAACCGCATNCAGCCGAAACCCAACACGGACAGCTTATTGCCCGATATTATATCTGTTCTGTATTGCAAAACATCCTCCGTTTGAAATATAGCAGGTTTATACAAATAAGTATAGAGCAGATCTTGGGAATTTAAAGTATCAGTTAAAGGGCAAAGCCCGACAAACTCCTTGCAAAAACAGGGTTTTGCAAGAACATTGTTATACTTTTTTGGTAATGTAATCGCTTTTTAGGCAGCGAGCGCATATTTTTAAGGAGAAAGTTGTGCCTTCTACCTGAGTTTTTATCTTGATCAGGTTTGGCTTCCATGTCCGCCTGGTCCTGTTTTTTGCATGGCTTACTTTATTTCCTGAAACGGTATGTTTTCCGCAAAGATCACAAATTCGAGACATTATATCCTTCCTTACAGCCCAATTATGTTCACGAACGTCACTGTTCTTGAACAACAGAGGCAATTATTCAAATTTTCATTTACTTATAACTCTTTTTTTCTAAAAAGTCAACAAATAATATGACAAATAATATGAAAACGCAAGCAATTCTTATATTTTTACTGCAAATTGATGTTCGCGTATCAGTGTTTTTCTATTGATTTTTATTTCCTGCTCTTTTAGAATTACATACAAATACTAAGGGAAAAGGGAAAAAAATGAAACTAAGAATTCGAATACCGCTTTTAATTGGAATGATTGTGCTTGTTACATCTGCAGGCATTATTTTAACAGCAGAAATTACTGTTAATAAAGTAATGGAAACAACGGTATATAATGAGATATCCAGCAATGCAGAAGCAAATGCCTATCTGCTTTCAGCCAAGCTGGAAACCTTGCTAACCCAAAT
>WRNF01000333.1 GCA_009776715.1 Treponema sp.
ATTTTAAAATTTTAATTCTTAAAATCCGTGTGAATCCGTCTAATCCGTGAAAATCCGTGGCTTTTGCATATATGGCTTAGCGAGAGGCCCAAATGAAGTTAGAGACAAGCCCACGTGCAGCATTCGCTGCGAACCAACTCTTTGGTAACTTTCGAGAAAGAACAGATCGATTCGATTTTTTTACCACGGAGGGCACGGAGGGGAACACGGAGAGCGCATCTACGATGCGACACGGAGGAAAAAAATAAAATATTTATTATTCTTCTCTGTGATTCTCCGTGGTTTATACTCCGTGCCCTCCGTGGTTATTATTAAAACAGGACGGCCAAATGAAGTTACAGACAAGCAAAAATTTTTCTTAACAAATCTTATTTTTTTAGTTGAAATAATTTAAATTGTATGATAAATTCTGTATTAAGTAGGATTATATTTACAGGGCGGTTAATGGGCAGAACTTGAATAAACATTGATTGCTGTTTATTGCTAAAACAAGGCAAGCTCTTTTAACATGCCCATCATGCTTGAGCATGAAAACAAACAATTTATTCGGAGGATTGTATGAAAAAAAACGTTTTTTGCGGAATTTCCGCAATTGTCACTGTGCTGGCGCTGTGCCTTACGCTGTTTAATGCCTGCGGTAAGAACAAAGATGAGCCGGCCAAGCCCAAAATTACCGGTGTTAAAATACTGTATAACAATACCGATATTGGCGGCACTGAAACGCTTACTGTGGCGAAGGGAGGGACGCTCACTTTCATAGCGGAGGTAGAGGGAAGCAAAAACCCGCCCCAGTCTGTAAGCTGGAAAATTGAAGGCAACAGCGCCGGTACGGGCATTGCGGGCGGTATTTTAACCGTTGCCGCTGCAGAACTTGATGATGCCTTGCTCACCATTACCGCTACTTCAACAGTGGATAAGTCAAAAAGCGCCTGGGTAAAGGTAAAAGTGCTTTCGGCAACAGCTCCGGTAATAAACAGCGTAACCATTACTGCAGCCGGCAATGCCAACTCCGTTGCAGTAGGCGGAACCCTGCAATTTGATGCGGTTGTTGATGCAGACAACGGCGCCGATGATACTCTTTTATGGGAAATTACCAGCACCGGCCATGACGCGGGAACAACGATAAGCCAGACAGGCCTTTTAACCATTGCCGCAGGGGAAACCCAAACTTCAATTACCGTTAAGGCAAGCCCCATTGAACCCGGCTTTGAAATAAAGGCCGATTCCATAACCATTACCATTGGCGCAACAGGCTCTCCTTCAGTAATCGCCATTACCTTTAGCTCGCCGGCCGCCAACATTGAAAGAGGCAAAACAGCGGACTATACGGTAATGGTTTTGGCATCGGGCGGCGCAACTGAAGAAGTAGCCTGGTCCATTGTCAGCAGCGGCCATTCAAGCGGCACAAAAATTGAATCAACCGGCAACACTACCTGCACATTAACGGCGGCTTCAGATGAACCGGAAGACACAATAACCATTCAAGCGGCATCTGCAGAACCCGGTTTTGATACTGTGCTAAAAATCTTTGATGTTAATGTAATTGATCCTCTTGTGCCCACAGTAGTAAGCGTAACCATTAATACCAACGCGACAGGAATTGAGCGCGGCGGCAATTTACTGCTTACTGTGAAAGTCGAAGTGGAAGATTATGCGGACACCGCTGTTTTATGGGAAATTACCAGTTCCGGCCATGACGCAGGAACAACCATTAACCCCACAACAGGCATGTTAACCATTGCAGCAGCAGAGACAGCGGCAACAATTACCGTAAAGGCAAGCGCTCGTGAGCCTGGTTTTGAGGGAATTTATGATGATATTACGCTTAACATAGATACTCCTTATACATCAAATGTGGTGCATCAGGTATACTTGGGCACATCAGGCGGCGTTATCACGGGAATTCCTCAAAGCTTTAATCCTAGTGTAGATTCATATATTAACTGGGCCAATGCAGGGAATGGAAGAAACGGTGGGTCAGCAATTTCTATCGATATACCTTCGGGTTTACCTTTGGGAACCGGTTGGTACGGAATTTCAATTGACCAACCTGCCGGGGGGGCATTAGATATTTCCGGTGTCGATGCACTTTCATTCTGGATAAGGGCAACAGAGCCTTGTACTATTGATGGGTCATCTATATTTAACGATAGAGCTGTAATTACGTTGCAGAATATTCCTGTAAGTACCGAATGGGCTAGAATTATTATACCTGTCCCTTCACGCAGAACAGGCGCAACAGCGATACGGCTTTTCCACTTATCCAATGGCAACGTTCAAGGTAAAACAGTGTATGTTGACGATATAGCACTTATCACGGTACCAGGCAAGACCTTTAATTCAATAACACTTCCGCCTACCGGCGGTCCCATTTTTCCGCCACCTGATACCACTGAAGCTGTAAAACTTATTGAAGACGCTACTCTTGAATACAGTCTTATGGGCAGAAACTTTGAATTACTAGCCGGTACCCATATTTTAAATGTTGACTTTTGGTATACTACTATTTCCTATAATGTTACTGGCGATGCAACCATTGCAAGTGGAATCATTACACCCACCCTTTTGGGCGGCAGTTTTAATTATGAAGTGAGTTTTGGCAGTGTTACTTCCAACACACAGATAGTTTCAATCAGTGCCGTTACACCTTTGCTTATTGACAACTTTGATAATATACCATACTGGAATGGGCTTGCACCGCCAAGTAAAGGTTCAAGTCACGCTGCTAATGTAAATTTAGGGTTTACATGGACTGCAACTCCTTCTGACGGAGAAGTAATTACAGATGGAAGTTCTGGAGCCGTATCCGTAATATGTTGGTATGCGAATGGAGTAGAGGGAACATTAGCCCGTGATTATACTGCGTCTGCTGCTCCAACCCCAGTGAATATAGGTGACAGGACTTCTGTTACATTTATGTTGAATACCCAAGCAGCCGTTGGTTCTAACTGGACAGCAAAAGTAACATGGTCTGGGGGTGAAAAAGAGGTTCAATTTAACAACACCAAAAGCGGCGGATGGGAAATGATCACCATTCCCGATGTTCCGCCAAACGTTGCCATAACAGGCTGGAGCGTTACTATTCATATGCCATGGTCCGGCGGCGGTATGTTTAATGTTGACGATTTCTATGCAAGATAAACATTAATCAGACAGCGATCTGTTAGCTTAGCTTCGTAATTATTGCCCTTGCCTGCTTTTTGCAGGCAAGGGCTTTTTTTTAAACCACGGAGTTGTTGCGCCAATCTTCTTTCTTTCTCCGTGGTTATTTCTTCATTCTTTGTTCACTGCCCATTGCTCTTTAGTCCGAATCCAGGAAGATTATATAATCGCCGTTATTGTTGAAATTCGAAGCGTTATTTCCCTTCCAGGCATCATAACTTGCCGCGCTTGCATTAGGCCGCCAGATAGTAAAGTTATTGGGTATATTTCCTTTAAATACTTCTACTCCAA
>WRNF01000334.1 GCA_009776715.1 Treponema sp.
GTAGAGGAAGTTGAAGAAGAAATCGTGGAAGAAGTAGCGGAATAAATGCCGCTTAAACAGAAAGCCGGGCTATGTTTGAATATCTCGGCCTTCTGTTTTATTTACGCAAAACACCGTTGCTTTTTAATTGAAAAGAAAGGTCTCTGTTTTTTAAAATAATTAATCTTATTTTAAATATTTTAAAGTGATAAGAGGCTGAGGAACCTCTAAAAACCCCAATTGGGTATTTAGAGGTTCCCATAAATTTATTCCAAATATATTTTTGGAAAATCCACTTTTATTATAACGAGGAGCTTATATGAATTCTCGCCGGTTTTTTTTTACGTCTGAATCTGTAGGAGAGGGTCATCCGGATAAGTTATGCGATCAAGTGTCTGACGCCATTTTGGATGCCTGCCTGAAAGATGATCCTGCAAGCAGGGTTGCTTGCGAGACCTATGCTTCAACATCTCTGGTCTTGGTAGGGGGGGAAATTACAACAAAAACATGTTTGGATGTTCAGGAAATTGTCCGAAAAGTTGCAAAAGAAATTGGCTATACCGACCCGGCTTATGGTTTGGATTATAATTCAATGGCAGTTATAGACATGATCCACAGCCAGTCCCCGGACATAAGCCAGGGAGTTTCCGGTACCGGCCTAAAAAAATATAAAGGAATGCAGGGTGCCGGAGATCAAGGCATGATGTTTGGTTTTGCATGCAATGAAACCAAAGAACTTATGCCTCTGCCCATTACCCTTGCAAACAACATTCTCCGTTATGCGTCAAAAATGCGCAGAAACAAGACAATTAAGTGGCTGCGCCCCGATTCCAAAAGCCAGGTAACCGTAGAATACGAAGGGTATAAACCCATTCGCATTGACACAGTGGTTGTCTCGCAGCAGCATGATCCTGATGTTGCCTACAAAGAAATAGAATCGGTAATTATCGAAAAGATAATTAAACCGGTGCTTGGGCCGACAGGAATGCTGGATAAAAAAACAAAATATTTTATTAATCCGACCGGCCGTTTTGTGGTCGGCGGGCCTTTTGGCGATGCCGGCCTTACCGGCCGTAAAATTATTGTAGACAGTTACGGGGGAATGGGCCGTCACGGCGGCGGAGCGTTTTCCGGCAAAGACCCTTCCAAGGTGGATCGTTCCGCAGCTTATGCCGCCCGTTATGTTGCTAAAAACATAGTTGCAGCCAAACTTGCCAGCCGCTGCGAGATTCAACTGGCTTATGCCATTGGCGTGCCTTTCCCTATTTCCGTCATGGTTGACACCTTCGGCACTGCCGCTGTTGAAGAAAAAAGCATTGAAAATGCGGTTAACAAGATATTTGATCTGACTCCTGCGGGCATTATAAANACCCTTGATCTTAGGCGGCCAATTTACCAAANGACCGCATCTTACGGTCATTTTGGGCGGAATGAATTTCCCTGGGAAAAAACCGACAAAGTTGAAGAGCTGAAAAAAGCTATCGAATAAATTTGCCGCATAAAAAAGCTGCATGAATATTATTCTACTCCATGAATCGATCCGAAATGCCGCAAGACCGAGTTTTTCCCGATCCGGCGGCCCGGGCGGGCAAAATGTCAATAAAGTTAATACCAAAGTAACGCTGCGGCTATGCCTTGCCGATATTGACGGGTTAAACGAAGAGGAGTTGGCAAGGGCGCGAAAATTGCTGGCAAACCGCATCTCCGGCGAGGATGCAATTATCATAGCCGCCGACGAGGAACGTTCCCGCAGGACTAATCTGGAACGGGCATATTTTCGTATGGAAGCGCTCATTGTCCAGGCAGGGAAGCTTCCCCGTTTTCGCCGTCCCACAAAACCGTCTCTTGCCGCCCGCGAACAGCGTCTTAAAACCAAGCAAAAGCACAGCCGGAAAAAAGCGCTTAGGCAGCGGTTTTCGCCGGAAGATTAACGGCAATGGCGGACATTCTTCTTATTACAATCAATGCAAAATGGATACACCCATCGCTTGCCTTGCGCTTGCTCAAAGCAAATCTGGGCAAGCTGGAAGAACAATGCCAAATTGCCGAATTTGCCCTGCGGCAGAATTTAGATGAAAAAACAGGCCCTGTTTTGGCTGCCCGGCCTAAAATTCTTGGCATTTCGGTTTCTATTTGGAATCATGCCGCAACACTGGAACTGCTGAAGGAATTATGGAAGGCATGGGGAAACGAACGCCCGGTAATTGTACTCGGCGGGCCAGAAGTGTCTTTCCTGCCGCCGGATGAAGAAATTTTCAAGTATGCGGATTATTGCATCCGCGGGGAAGGGGAAATAAGCATTTCGTGAGCTTTGCGAGGCTGTTTTAATTAACAGAAATTTAAAAATGGCAGATGCAATAACCGCCTGTGACGGCTATACTTCTGTACATCTTGCTGAAATAAAAAGCAGCTATCATTTATATACTGATGAAGATCTTCATAAAAAACTGATATATGCCGAGGCAAGCCGGGGCTGTCCTTATGGCTGTGAATTTTGCCTTAGCTCGCATTCCGGTACTGTACGGGAATTTCCCCTTGAACCGTTTTTGGCGGAAATGGAAATTCTTGTAAGCCGCGGTGTTAAAACAATTAAATTTCTTGACAGAACTTTTAACTTGAATATCAAACGGGCGCAGCGAATAATGGAATTTTTTCTGGAAAAAATTCTCCAGAGGCAAAGCACGGCAGCACCGTTAGTTGTCCATTTTGAAATGATCCCTTCCCGTTTTCCGGCGGAATTGCTGGAAACAATTTCCCGTTTTCCTCCCGGAACATTGCGGCTGGAAATTGGGATTCAAACATTAAACCCCGGTGTTGCGGCAATTATTGGCAGGCCCTCGGATACGGAGTTAGAGCTTGCAAGCCTCCGGTTCCTGGCAAAAAATACCAATGCCGTTATTCACGCCGACTTGATTGCCGGGCTTCCCGGCGAGGGCATAGATTCTTTTGGCAAAGGATTTGATCTTTTGCGGGAAGCGCTCTTGCCGCCGCCTGCCGGCAGTACTTTTAATTCCCGTGCAGAGATTCAGCCTGGAATTCTTAAACTGCTGCCCGGCGCTCCTATTGCCCGTCATTCAGTTGAACATAAAATGCGTTACTCCTCTTCGCCGCCTTACGAAATTCTGGAAACCGCCGCAATGCCGGCAGCCGATCTAAACCGCATAAAAAACTTTGCCCGATTTTGGGAATTAATTGTAAACAGAAATCTTTTTGTGTTAAACACAAATTTAAGCACAGGCTCTGTTTTTAAAAGATTTTTAAATCTTTCCGATTTTCTTCTGCTGCATTTTGGTCAAAACTGGGGCATTGCTAAAAAAGATTTGATGGATGCAGTTTTGGATTGGAATGATAGGGCTTACCTGTAACTTCATTTAGGCCTCTCGCTAAGCCATATGCAATAGCCACGGATTTTCACGGATTTTACGGATTTCCACGGATTTTTAATTAATTCTGATTAAT
>WRNF01000335.1 GCA_009776715.1 Treponema sp.
ATGGCGGAAAAATTCAAAATGCATTATTGTTTTAAAAAATATTTTGTTTTTTTAAAGATTGCATTACAGACAGAAAAGCAAATGTTTTATACAATTGTACGATTTTGTACAACAACTCCGCGGTTTCTATTAAACATGAGCGGTCATTTTAAGTTATGGCAAAATTTTCAAAGCAGTTTTCCGAACAGCCGGTTCAGGCGTTTGACAAAGTCTGCGGGGTCATTTAATTTTACCCCTTCCACCAGCAAGGCCTGGTCAAGCAGCAGCGATGATATGTCTTCGATGCGCTCTTCATCATCTGTGCCCTTTAATGAAACAACTATTGGGTGATCGCCGTTCACCTCCAGAATTGGCTTGATGTCGGACATTGCTGTCTGGCCCAATGCCTTAAGCATTTGCGCCATTTGAATAGTGGGATCGTTTTCATCGGCAACAATGCACGAGGGCGAATCATGCAGGCGGCGGGAAAGCTTAACGTCTTTTACCTTGTCTCCCAGGGCTTTTTTTATTTTTTCGATAACCGGTTTTGCTTCTTTTACAGCGGATTTGTCTTCCTTTTCACCTAACTCTTCATCTGCGCCTGAGCGGTTAACGGCCTTTATTTCCCAGCTTTGGCTTTCTGTTTTGCCGTCTGTGCCAACGCTTTCCTTGCGGTAACTGCCCAGGGAAGGAATTACCAGCTCGTCTATCTCATCGTCCATTATTAACACTTCAATTTCCTTGGCACGGTATGCTTCCAGCAACGGAGATGCGCGCAGGGTTTTTTCATCGCAGCCATTGACTGCGCCGCCGCCAGAAATGTAGTAGATGTTTTTTTGATCGCTCTTCATGCGCATAACATAATCTGCAAAGCCGGTCCAGCCCTCCGTTGCTGTGCTTTTGAAACGCACCAGTTCCTGAATCGCTTCCCTGTTTGCATAATCCTGATACAGCCCTTCCTTGAGCGGGCGGTTAAACTGGCCAATAAAGGTTTCCCATTTTTCCCTGGCCTTAACAGATGCCTCGTCATCGCCGCTGGCCGCTGCCGATTCTGCCATTTGTTTAAATTCTGCAAGCAATTTTTTAACCGAGGCGTTTTTAATGTTAACCAGTATTTTGTTTTGCTGCAAAATCTCGCGGCTAACGTTAAGCGGCAGGTCTTCAGAATCAATTATGCCGCGGATAAAACGCAGCCACACCGGCATTAATTCTTTATCATCATCGGTAATGAACACCCGGTTAACATAGAGCTTTACCCCCGGTTTGTAATCCACATTGTACAGATCGAAAGGGGCTTTTTGGGGAATGTAAAACAGGGTGCTGTATTCAAGGGCGCCTTCGGCCTTTGTGTGGATAAAATGCAGAGGATCATCGCTGTCATGGGAAATTTGTTTGTAAAATTCATTGTAATCCTCGTCTTTTAACTCAGACTTGGCGCGTTTCCAAATTGCAGTGCCGGTATTGATGCGGTCGGTTTTTGTTACGCTGCCTTTTTCTTTGCCTTTATCATCCCATTCTTTTTCATCGTAAGTAAGGTAAATGGGAAAAGCGACATGGTTGGAATACTGCTCGATAATTTTTTGAATAGACCAGCGGTTGGCAAATTCAGTTCCTTCATCAGACAAATGCAGCACAATGGTTGTGCCCTGACTGTCCCGCCCGGCAGCGGTTTCAATGTCAAAACTCTCTTTGCCGTCGCTGGACCATTTCCATGTCCCCTCTTCATTTGCTTTACGGCTTATCACTTCAATTTTTTCGCTTACCATGAATGCAGAATAAAAGCCCACCCCAAACTGGCCGATAAGGTTGGAATCTTTTTTTGCGTCTTCGGCAATTTTTTCCAAAAAAGCCCTGGTGCCGGAACGGGCAATTGTTCCCAGCGAATCGACAAGGTCGGCCTCGTTCATGCCGATTCCGTTGTCGGAAACGGTTAAGGTTTTGTTTTCCTTGTTAAAGGAAATGTCTATCCTGGGATCGAAGCTGATGGATTTAAATGCCTCGTCCGCAACGGTTAGGTATTTCAGCTTGTCCAGCGCGTCGCTTGCATTGGAAACAAGTTCCCGCAGAAAAATTTCGCGGTTTGAATACAGCGAATGAATAATAAGGTGCAGCAAACGGCTTACTTCGGTCTGAAATTGATGCTGTGCCATAATGAACTCCTGATTGATTAATTAATTATCGTTGATTAATTATCGATATTGATACATAATAGCAAAAAGAGAGTTTGAATGTCAAATATTATCCTGCTGGGAATGGTAAGTTTTTTTACCGACATCAGTTCCGAAATGGTGTACCCCATTCTTCCGCTGTATTTGTCGTCGGTAATGGGCGCCGCTCCTGCAATAATCGGCATAATAGAGGGCATTGCCGAAAGCCTTGCCAGTATTGTAAAGCTGTTTTCCGGAATAATTGCAGACAGGCACGGCAGGAAAAAACAGATAGCCTTTGCCGGATACGCATCGTCTCTTATAAATAAGATTATCTTGCTTTTTTCCGCAAGCTGGGGCGGGGTTTTAACCGCAAGGATTATTGACCGTTTTGGCAAGGGCATTCGCACTGCCCCGCGCGATGCATTAATTGCCGAAGCCGCTGTACGCAATGCCGCAAAAAGCGAAAACGGGAAGCAAACCCCGCTTGGAAAAGCTTTTGGCCTGCACAAGGGGCTTGATCTGCTGGGAACCGCAATTGGCATTCTGCTTGCATGGCTTATAATTTCCGGCAATTTTGACCGTATTATAACTGCAGCAAATAGTTTTTTTAGCCAATCAACAGAAACTGCCGATCTTACAAGGTATAAAACAATTTTTATTTTTTCAATAATGCCTGCGCTCATNGGCCTTGTTTTTTTTATTTTTATTAAAGAAAAAAAAACAACACGCAGCGCGAAAGCTGTTACATTTAACTGGAAAAACCTGGACAAAAAGTTAAAATTATTTTTAATATTTATTTTTTTGTTTACACTGGGAAATTCATCCAATGCCTTTGTTTTACTAAGGGCAGTAAGCCCGGAAATTGGTTTTTCGCCGACAAATGTTATTCTATTGTACTTTATCTACAATGTAACCGGATCCCTGCTTTCGTATCCCGCAGGCCTTCTTTCCGACAAGATTGGCAGGAAAACCCTTCTTTGCACAGGCTATTTTTTGTACGCTCTTGTGTATGCAAGCCTTGGCCTAATCTCCAATGCATCCGCTTTCGTTGCCTTGTTTGTTTTATACGGAGTGTACACCGCTCTTACCGTCGGAGCCGAAAGGGCATTGATTGTAGAGATTGCCCCGGAACAGCATAAGGCAGGGGCATTGGGTTTACATTCCGCAATTGCCGGCATAGGNTTACTGCCCGCCTCGGTCATAGCCGGCTTCCTGTGGGAATGGCTTGGGCCTTCGGCCCCTTTTCTGTTCAGCGGGACCCTGGCTTTTGCCACCGGCATAGGGGTGTTTTTCGTGTTAAAAG
>WRNF01000336.1 GCA_009776715.1 Treponema sp.
GAAACTGTGGTTATTTCCTGGGCGGTAATGATCATCTTGATTGCGGCTTCCCTTATATTAACACGCAAACTTAAAACAGTTCCCAAAGGGCGGCAGGCGTTATTGGAAGCCGCTGTTGATTTTTTAAATAATTTTACCGGCAGCCGCTTTGGAAAAAGGGCAAAAACCTACGGTCCGTATATTGGGACTTTGTTTCTGTTCCTTCTGCTGACAAATCTTCTTCCAGTACTGTCTCCTGTCGGAGTTTCTTTTGCGGGCCTTCATTTTATACCGCCATTTTCAATCAAACCTCCGTGCAGGGATGTAAATTTTACCGCTGCCCTGGCTCTTGTTACAATACTAATAGTATTATTTGGCGGCTTAAAAGCGCGGGGCATTAAGGGCTGGGCAAAAAATTTAATGCATCCAACCCCGGTAATGCTGCCCTTTAATCTTCTGGAATATATCATTAGGCCATTAAGCCTTTGCTTTCGTCTTTTCGGGAATGTTCTGGGGGCATTCATTATAATGCGGCTGATAGAAGCGGTAATGCCTTTGGCCTTGCCGCCTGTTTTTTCGCTGTACTTTGATTTTTTAGACGGATTAATACAGACCTTGGTGTTTGTTTTTTTATCAACCCTCTTTATTGCAGAAGCAGTTGAAGTGGAATCAAGTCATTAGGAGCATATTTTATGGATTATTTAATTGCAGCGGCAGTTGCAGTATTAACCGGCATTGGCGCCGGAATTGGAATCGGATTGGCTACCGGTAAAGCCGCAGAGGCAATATCCCGTCAGCCGGAAGCATCGGGAAAGATACAAACCGTATTTTTTCTTGGCATTGCGCTTGCGGAGGCAACGGCAATTTACGGTTTTGTAATTGCAATACTGATTGTCCTTAGGTGATAAAGCAGTTTTTATATTAACAAGAGTTTTGCAAAATCTTAAAACCCAAAGCGGGATTTTAAGATTTAAAATATTATTTTAGAGGTTATTTATGGGTGACGGCGGACTAATGAGTCCCAATGCAGTTACATTTGTTGTGACCATTATCAATATTACTATTCTGTACTTTATACTCAGGAAGATTCTTTTTAAACCTGTTACAAAGTTTATGGATGCCCGCACAAAAAAAATCCAGGACACCATCGATAAAGCCGAAAAAGATAAATGCGAGGCCGAACAGCTTTTGGCTAAATACAATGCGCAGATAAAAAATGCAGAAGAAGAAGCTAAAGTAATTATTTTACAGGCCAGGGAAAAAGCCAAAACCGAGGCCGAGCAAACCATTGCCGAAGGAAAAATTGCTGTGGAAAACATGACAGCAAATGCCCGCAGGCAACTGCTCGAGGAACAGGAAGCGATGTTTGCAAAAATTAAAAGTGAAACTCTTGTGCTTGTGCTGGCTGCATCTTCCAGGTTAATCGGCAGGGAACTGAATTCAGAGGATCAGCGGCATTATGCAAAGATGATGCTGGATGAACTTTCTTCCGGCCGCGCCGGCATTAAACGCCCTGTATAACCGGGATTTATGATGTTAAACACAGATCGTTGGGCGCTTGCTTTTCTTAATGCCCTTGGCAAAGATGCCAATGCAGGGCTGGAATGCATTAAGGCCGCTGCGCTTCCGTTAAAAGAAATTAAACCTGTGCCTTTTGGCTGGACAGCGGCAAGGCGGATAGAAAAACTGTTAAGGGAAAGTATTTATCCCGGAGAATTAACATTTCCCGGACCGGAAAATGTTATACGGTTTATCACTTTAATGATTGCAAAAAACCGGTTCAGGCATATTGATGCAATAATTTTGGAAATTGAAAAACGGCTTAATGCGCAAAAAGGCGTGTTAGTTGTAACCTTAGAGTCAGCAGTGCCTGTAGACAGTGTGCTTCAGGATGAACTTGAAAAACAGCTCTGCAAACAAACAGGAGCCGTGGAAATTAAAATGACAATAAAAATAAATCCGGAATTAATTGCCGGATACCGCCTTAGGACAGACGGTTTTTACATTGATTCAAGCCTGCGCGGGCAAATTGAAAAAATGGCGAATGAACTGTCAGGCGGCATGCAGGCAGACACGGCAGAGGAGTAAATGAATGGCAGCACATAAAGATCTTGCAAAAGTATTACAGGATCAAATAGAACATTGGAACGGCAAAGCAACTTCCGGCAATTGCGGTTTTGTGACAATGGTTGGCGATACTGTAGCAACAATTCACGGACTGGATGATGTTGTTTTTGGCGAATTAATTGAGTTTTCTTCCGGGGCAGTTGGAATTGCCCTTAATCTGGAAGACGAAAGCGTTGGCTGCGTGCTTCTTTCCGGAGAAGTTCTTGTAAAAGACGGCGAAGAAGCGCACGGAACAGGCAAAGTTGTTTCAGTTCCTGCGGGGCCTTCCCTGTTTGGCAGGGTGGTAAATCCGCTCGGCCAGGCAATTGACGGCAAGGGGCCGATTGCCGCGGAACAATACCTGCCCGTTGAATCCCCTGCGGCCCCGGTAATTGACAGAGGCAGCGTAAATACGCCGCTGCAAACCGGTTCCATTGCCGTGGATGCAATGATTCCCATTGGCCGCGGGCAACGGGAACTGATCATTGGCGACCGTCAGACCGGCAAAACAGCCATTGCCATTGATACCATCATCAATCAGAAAGGCAAAAACGTTTACTGCGTTTACTGCGCCATCGGACAGAAATCGTCTTCTGTGGCAGCCATTATCAATAATTTGCAAAAAGCAGGCGCCATGGAATATACTTTTGTGGTGCTGGCCTCGGCATCGAATTCNGCTGCCNTGCAATACCTTGCGCCGTATTCGGCTGTTGCAATGGCGGAATTTTTTATGCATCAGGGAAAGGATGTGCTTATTGTTTATGACGATTTGTCAAAACATGCAGTGGCATACCGGACAATAAGCCTTTTGCTGCGCAGGCCGCCAGGCCGCGAGGCTTTCCCCGGCGATGTGTTCTACCTTCATTCGCGGCTTTTGGAAAGGGCTGCAAAACTTTCCGATGCCCGCGGCGGCGGTTCCATTACCGCATTGCCGATTGTGGAAACCCAGGCCGGCGATATTTCGTCGTACATTCCCACNAATGTTATTTCCATTACCGACGGACAGATATTTTTGGANACAGAACTNTTTAACTCCGGTTTTAGGCCGGCAATTGATGTAGGGCTTTCCGTAAGCAGGGTCGGCGGATCGGCGCAGTCAAAAGTTATTCGCAAAATATCAGGCCGCCTGCGCCTTGACCTTGCGCAGTACCGGGAAATGGCAGCCTTTGCCCAATTTGGCAGCGACCTGGACAAGGCCACGCAGGACAAACTGGCTCAGGGCGAGCGGCTAATGGAGGTGCTTAAACAGCCGCAGTATTCGCCGTATCCGGTTGAAATACAGGCTGCAATTCTTTTTATTGCGGCTAACGGGGATCTTATGGATGTCCAG
>WRNF01000337.1 GCA_009776715.1 Treponema sp.
ATCGAGTTTATACAGAATTTAAAAATAAAATAAAAAATCCGTGGAAATCCGTAAAATCCGTGAAAATCCGTGGCTATTGCATATATGGCTTAGCGAGAGGCTAAATGAAGTTAGAGGTAAGCTCACTTGCTTTTTTTGAAAATTCTATACACCAACAGTAAAATATTATAATAGCAAAAAGGAAAAATCCGCAGCAGTTTTATTGGTTTATGTATGCAATAGCCAGCCCATTCAAGGCCAAGCTCAAAGCTTAACTTTGAGGGATGTTTTTTTCGATCGGCAAAGACGTCAAACAGATCGCTGCACCAGAGCCGCAAACCGTTTCCCAGGCTTTCATTGTTGTGGGAAATCCAGTGTTCACCGCCGCGTACCCCTTTGCCAACCAAAAGCAGCGATGGAGATGCTTTCCTGATTGCCTCTATTATCATTGTTTCCGCTTGCCGCTTAAAAGACCCGGAAAACCGCCCGACAATGCGAAGGCCGGGAAAAGTTTCGCGGATATTTTTTTCNGTTTTTGCNAGAATTTGTTTTTTGCTGCCTAACAGATACCCGGAATATTCCCGTTTTTCCAGCGCCGATAAAATTTGTATTACAAAATCAAAGGGCATATAACGGATGGGTTTTTTCTTTAATAAAAACCTGCAGCCTCTGACTATGCTTTTGGAAATTGGTATAATAAGCGCGGCATTTTTTACATAAGCCCGGTAGTCGTTGTTTCTTCTGGCACGCAAAAGGTCCCAAACAGAAAGCAAAACGATATTTTGGCTTTTTCCTTCCGAAAGCAAATTATAAATTAAAAGGGGAAGCTGTTCCGGTTCCACTATGTCTAATGGGACTTTTAGGAAATTTACTCTTTCTTTTAATTGATCTGTGTTTAACAAAGCGGCATTTTCAATTTCCGCATCATTGTTTATTGCATCATTGTTTATTGCATCTTCCAAGAATCTTTCTCCAACAACAGAATTCGTACAGAAGCCTGTGCGTATAACGCAGCGGTATCGGTACGCAGAACCGTGTCTCCAATTGTAAAAGGGCTAAACCCGGCGTTCATAAACCGCCGGGCTTCACTTTCAGAAAAGCCGCCTTCCGGTCCAACCGCCAAGACCACAGTTTTTGGCCTATCTTTAAGATAACCATGAAGGCTTGCATTTGCAAGTGGGATATGGTGAAAAAATACTCCAACAGTTTTTGTTTGCTTATTTTGAATTTGTTCCCAGTAAGCAAAAAGCGCATCTATCTGCATTGGGGCTAAAACAGAAGTCGCCGTAAGCGAACCGCTTTGCTGGCGCGCTTCTTTGACAATCCGTTCCCAGCGGGAATGGTTAAGGACATTGCCGGAAACAGTTCTGACAGAGGAAAATTCAGACACAAAAGGCACAATCTCGCTAAGGCCGCTTTCTGCAGCCTGCCTGACAATTGAAGCCATTGTACCGCTTTTCGGTATAGCTTGAAACAAAATTATTGGAGGAAGCAGGGATGGCTGTTCGAGCGGAGGGGCAGCCTGTGAAACAAGCTCTCCTGCCAGGGCATGGTTTTCGATAGACAGAACCCGCACTGCTCCCTTGCCTCCGTCCGGCAGCAGCACAGGAAAGTATTCTCCGGGGGCAAGGCGGCGCGCCTGCACAAGATAACGGTAATCGCTGCCTTTTAACAGGATTCTGCCGTTCTTGTCAGGAGGGGTTTTAAGAATAAACTGTTTCACGAGGCCAGAGCCATATCCTCTAAGGCTTCTTCTTCCTGCAGCTTTTTCAATGTTTTAGTTGTCCGCATTAAGTTTTTGAATTCGCCGCTTTTTAAAATCTTTACCGCTTCCTGAAGCTGAATGTCATATTCAAGATCATACACAGGCGAAATAACCGTCCGGTTTATTTCATTTCTAATGAGGCGCTTAAGCAGAACAGCATCAAGCTCATATTCCTTTTCCAGGGATTTTGCAAACACTTCAATTTGGCTTGAGCTTGGCTGTGAATTTTTCTTAACATATTCAGGTATTTTATTATCAGTGATAAGCTTGCTTAATTTTTCTGTGTCTTCTTCGGTAAACTCTGGAAACGTAACTTTACGGTCGGGAGGTATGCCAATTTTATTGATATTAACATTGCTGGGAGTGTAATAGTACGCAGTGGTTATTTTAAAACCGGCCTTGTCTAAGGGGTACACCTGCTGGACTGACCCTTTGCCGTAAGATGTTTCTCCGACAAGGTATGCCCTGCCCCGGTCTTTTAACGCGCCTGCAACAATTTCCGAAGCCGATGCAGACCCCCGGTTTATAAGCACCACCATGGGAATATCCGCAGAAACCAAAGAAGACCGGTTAGCGTTGAATATCTGATTTTCCGATTCCAGCCGGGATTTGGTGCTTACTATTACGCCTCCGTCAATAAACAGATTCGAGATTTCCACCGCGGAGTGCAAAAGCCCGCCGTAATTGTTCCTTAAATCAAGTATTAATCCTGAGTATTTTTTTGCAGAAAAAGAGTTAATAGCTTCAGCGGCGCGTTCCGCAGTCATTGGGGTAAATGTAAGCAATTTAAGATAGCCAATATTGTCAATCATGGAGTATTTTGTAGTGGGAACTTCAATAATTGCCCTGGTTACGCTAACCGGAAATTCAAGTTTTTCGCCCCGCCGTATTACCAGATTAATGACAACCCCCGGAGTTCCCCGTAAACGCGCCAGCACTTCGTCCATGCTGAGTTTGTCGGTAGCTTCACCATTAATTGAAATAATCAAATCCCCGGGGTTAATTCCTGCCCTCCAGCCGGGAGTATCCTCAATGGGGGATGCTACTTCAACATAGGGCGGCAGGCCGTCCGGCCTATCACCTATCGGTTTGGTTATAAACAAACCAACCCCGCCGAAAGACCCTTGGGTGGTATCATTTATATCCTTCATTTCAGCTTCTGACATAAACACTGAATAGGGATCATTAAGCGAATTAAAAATCCCATTCATTGCCCCTTCAAAAACCGTATTGGGATCAACTTCCTCGACATAGTAATGATGGATAAAATCCATCACCTGTTGGATTATAGTTGCGTATCTGCGGCTATTGTAGCTGTCCTGTTTTTCGGATTTGGCATCAAGTACCTGGGCAAGAACTCCCGGAACCGATGTAAAAACAAAAACTGCGCACAACAGCAGGGTAGAAACAATCCATATCCATGAGAAAGGCATTTTTTGCCGTACAGGCTTATTTTCCATACATTCTCCTTCGTAATTATTCAGTTGTGGGCAGCGGTAACCCGCTACCCACCCCCCAAAAAAATGCGCTTTTGCTGATTTTTTTGGGCTTTTTATTAAATGAGGGGGTTTACACCCCCTCCGCTCGAAAAAAACTCTTGTTTTTTTCGAGCTACCCCCATCAAACTATTTTTCGCATATTGGCAACCGAACAGTTATCTTATTTCTTA
>WRNF01000338.1 GCA_009776715.1 Treponema sp.
GGACTCATTCTTAAAATCCGTGTAAATCCTCTTAATCCGTGAAAATCCGTGGCTTTTGCATATATGCCTTAGCGAGAGGCCTAAATGAAGTTAGAGGTAAGTCCCCGCGCCGCATTCGCAGCGAACCAACCATGAGGTAACTTTTAAAACTATAAAAAGGCCACGGATTTACACGGATTTCCACAGATTTACACAGAGGAATATAGATTTCTAGGAATGAAACCAAGAATAATCATCGAGTTTTCACAGAATTTAAAAATAAAATAAAAAATCCGTGTAAATCCGTCTAATCCGTGTAAATCCGTGGCTATTACATATATGCCTTAGCGAGAGGCCTAAATGAAGTTAGAGGTAAGTATACGCGGTCATGGTTTTCCGTGGTTGCCGTGTGGCAATAAAATATTTTTTTTGATATATTGATAACCGGAGGCTTATAATGGCAATTGCAGCAGAGATACAAAATGCGCTTTCATCGTCTTCTATGATACGAAAAATGTTTGAAGAAGGAATTATGCTAAAAAAACAGCATGGCGCGGACCAGGTGTTTGATTTTTCCCTGGGAAATCCAGACATCGATCCCCCGGCTGAATTTCATGCCGTTTTGCTTAAACTTGCACAGGAGGATGCAAAAGGCTCGCACGGCTATATGCCCAATGCCGGTTTTCCGTATGTGCGTGAAGCGCTTGCCGAAAAAGCATCACGGGAGCAGAATGTTGCAATAGACGGATCGTGCATAATAATGTCAGTTGGGGCTGCGGGCGCCCTGAATACTGTGTTTAAAACCATTTGCAATAAAGGCGATGAGGTAATTGTAATCCGGCCTTATTTTATGGAATACCGCGCTTATGCGTCAAACCATGGCGCAAAACTTGTTGAAGTTGATGCGCTCCCCGGTTTTAACCCTGACATTGACGCTATTGCCGCAGCGCTTTCCCCAAAAACCGCCGCCCTGCTGATAAATTCGCCGAATAACCCCACAGGCAAAGTGTATCCGGACAGCGCAATAAATGCGCTTGCGGAAATTTTGCGGGAACATGGAAAAAAAAGCGGACGCTTTCCCTACCTTGTTGCCGATGAACCTTACCGTGAAATATCATATAACGTTGATGTTCCGCCTGTTCTTAATGTTTACAGCGAATCAATTATAGTGAATTCTTTTTCTAAAAATCTTTCCCTTCCCGGTGAACGGATTGGTTACATTGCGGTCAGCCCGGCTGCAAGCGGCAGGGAGGATTTAATTAACGGCTTGATTTATGCAACGCGGGTGCTTGGTTATGTGAATGCTCCGGCGTTAATGCAGCGCATTGTGGCGGAACTGAACAATGCGGCTGTCGATGTTGGCATTTATAAAAAGCGAAAGGATGCATTTATGGCAATTCTTGATGCTGCGGGAATCGAATATTCCGTGCCGGAAGGAGCTTTTTACCTTTTCTGCAAAGTCCCTGAGCGGCGAAAAAACACTGAAGATGCGCAGGCCGCCTGTGACGATCTTGCCTTTGTAAACAGCCTAAAACAGCATTTAATTTTAGGCGTGCCGGGTTCTGCTTTCGGCAAAGCGGGCTGGATTCGTTTTGCCTATTGTGTTGATGAAAAAATTATCAATGCTTCGGCAGAAGCCTTTATGAAAACTATGGAAGAGTGGTGATTTCCGCAGCAGCAGCATCCACAGAAAGCCCTTTTATGTTTAGCCGTTTTTTTATGTCGTACAGGCCAAGTTTGTCTTCAAGCGGATTATTGCCGGGGATGATCATCCAGCGAAGCCCTTTTTTCTCGGCAAGAATAAACTGTTTAATCAAATGGCCGCTGCCGCCGGAATCTGCATCATCCAAAAACACTTCGCAGGCAATTCCTTTCTGCCTAAAAAGACCCGCCAGCGCCTGATACTGCCCCGCGTTTTCCATGTGCAGGCAGGCAATGCCGGCTGCGGCATAATTCGCTGCATCGGGCAGGCGGCCAAGGCTTTCCAGCGCTGCAATCATCCGGTCAAGGCCGATGGACGAACCTACTCCGCTGATTGCCTTGCTGCTGTTTTTGCAGTACAGGCCGGCAAGGTCATCATAACGGCCGCCGGAACAAATTGAACCGATACCGGGAAGATCGGCGAGAAATGTTTCAAAGACAACGCCGGTGTAATAATCCAGCCCGCGGGTAATTGACGGATCAAGGGTAATGCTGCTTTGAGTTTCCATGCTGCCGGAACAGGTGTCGGCCATGAACCGGTTAAGCAAAAGCAGCCGTTCCGATTCGGGGGAAGGGCCGCCGGACATCTCCGTTATGCGATCCAGCGTTTCTTCAAATGATTCAGAAGAGGCCCCGCCGTTTTCTGCTCCTGTAAATGCAAGAATTTTTTGCGCATTTGCCCCGCCTGCAATATCGGACAGAATTTGTTTTACTTCGTCTATCCCCGCTTTTGCAATTTTATCAACTGCACGCAGAATTTCTGAGGATTTTTCCCGCTGGCCTATAAACGAAAGAAACCGGTTAAACAACCCGCGGTGGTTAATGCGGATGTTTACCTCTCCGGCGCCAAGATCCCTAAGGGTTGACTGAATCATCAGCATTATTTCAAAATCGGCGGCAGGACTGCCGCTGCCAATAATGTCAAAATCGCATTGGGTAAATTCCCTGTAGCGCCCCCGCTGGGAATTTTCGCCGCGCCATACCTTGCCAATATGGTAACGCTTGAATGGAAAATTCAAACTGTCCTGATGCTGCGCGACAAATCGGGCAAAAGGAACGGTCAGATCGAAACGGAGGGCCACATCTCTTTCGCCCTTGTCTTTAAACCGGTAAATTTGCTTTTCTGTTTCGCCGCCGCTTTTTCCTAAAAGAATTTCAGCATATTCAAGCGCCGGGGTATCAATGGGAACAAAACCAAAAGACCGGAATGACGCTTCAATTTTTTCGGTTAAATTGCGGCGCATAATTTCCGCCTCAGGCAAAAAATCCCTGAATCCTTTTAGGACCTTAGGTTCAATATAATTTTCCATAACAATAATATACTGTAAAACTAGGATTTTGAACAGAGGGACAAGCGTCCGCACTGCTACGCTGCGAACCATCTCTTTGGTAACTTGTGCCGAATATTCATTATAACACGGATTATCACAGATTTTCCACGGATTTACACGGAGGAATATAGATTTCTAGGAATGAAACCAAGAATAATCATCGGGTTTATACAGAATTTTAAAAATAAAATAAAAAATCCGTGGAAATCCGTAAAATCCGTGAAAATCCGTGGCTTTTGCATATATGCCTTAGCGAGAGGCCAAATGAAGTTACAGACAAGTTGCCGCGCCGCCCTGCGGCGAACCATCCATGAGGTAACTTTTGAAGCTATAGTTAATAGCCCACGGATTTACACGGATTATCACGGATTATTTTAAAATTTTAATTCTTAAAATCCGT
>WRNF01000339.1 GCA_009776715.1 Treponema sp.
AGGTAAGTAATTTATAAGGAAACTATTAAAATTTATGCGCAGTTTAACATCTCGATTTGGCCCCTTGTATTTTTACCGGGAAGCTATTGCAATAGCGCTGCCGGTTATGCTCCAGCAGTTTATAATGAGCATGGTTTCGCTTGTTGATAATTTTATGGTTGCCGGCCTGGGCGACATTAGCATGGCTTCAGTAAATGTTTCCAATCAAATAACATTCATATACATCGTTATTATTAATACCATTTGCCAGGCCGGTGGCATCTACATTGCCCAGTTCCGCGGAGCGGAAGACAGCGATGGAATGCAACAGGCGTTCCGTTTCAAGGTAATTTTTTCTGTTGCCGCCGCAGTTGTGTATTTTATACTCTGCTGGACCATCCCGCAGTCTATGCTTGCAATGATGCTTATGGGAAATTCCGGGCGGGAAGAGATTATCCGCATGGGAACAAGTTACCTGAAGCTGATTTCCTGGGTGATTTTTCCAATGGCGGTTTCTTTTGCAATCGGATCCAGTTTTAGGGAAATCGCACGGCCAAAAGTGCCGTTGATAATTTCTGCATTGGCTACTGTTGTAAACACTTTTGGAAACTGGATACTCATTTACGGCAATCTTGGCGCTCCCCGCCTTGAGGTAAGAGGAGCGGCTTATGCTACAATTATTGCGCGTGCAATAGAACTCACTTTGTATATAATCGTTGCTGCTAAAACAAAAGCGCCGTTTTTTACAGGCATTACACGCTTATTTAAAATACAATGGAAATTATTTAATGATATTTTATATAAATCGGGCATGATTTTTATATCTGAATTATCATGGATAAGTTCCGAGACAATAATGACCGCTATGTATAACAGGCGCGGCGGCGCCGAGGTTGTCGCAGGAATGTCTGCCGGTTGGAACATAGCCAATATTTTTTTCATGCTGTTTGCAGGCATCTGGACCGCATCCGGAGTGCTTGTCGGCGGCTCTCTTGGCGCAGGCAAACTGGACGAAGCCCGCCGCCGCGCACAATGGCTTAGAACTGGCTCAGTAGCCGCCGGTATAATAATTGCCCTGATTGGAGCGCTGGTTTCCGCATTAATAATCCCCGTTGTATACACAAATCTTACCGCCGAGGCTCAATCAATCTGCATTGGCCTGGTGTATGTAATACTTGCCTACCTTCCTTTATGGGGTTTTCTTAATGTGTTATTTGCAATAACGCGCTCAGGAGGAGATGCTGCAACAGGAATGTACACCGACCTTTCAGTAAACACTCTGTTATTTGCTCCCGGCGCTGTTCTCCTGTCATTCCTTACTGCATTGTCTCCCGTACCAATGTTTGCAATACTTAAACTCACCGATTTTGTTAAATTAGGTATCGTCTCACGTCTCTATAAAAAAGAACGATGGGTAAGAAATTTAACGAAAAAATAGTGATGCTCGCAAGAAGTAAAAAAAATAAGGATATAATGAAATGTAATTATCCAAGGGCTACATCTAACACCATCATAACGACAAAGCCAGCTATTACTCCCATTGTTCCGAAATGAGAATGCTGCCCTATATTAGCTTCTGGAATTAATTCTTCAACTACCACATATATCATTGCACCGGCTGCAAAAGATAAAAACCAGGGCATAAAGGGCGCGACCCATATCGCCAGAAGAACAGCCATGAAACCAAAAACAGGTTCTACTGCGCCAGATAATGAACCCCATAGAAAAGCTTTACCCATTGAAACCCCTTCCTGACGCAATGGGAGTGAAATAGCAGCTCCCTCAGGAAAATTCTGAATACCTATGCCTAAAGCTAATGCTATCGCTGGTGCATACATATCAAACCCACCGCCATTTTGTGCAGCCAATGCAAAAGCGAGTCCCACTGCCATACCTTCAGGTATATTGTGCAAAGTAACAGCAGAAATGAGCAATGTGGTTCGCTTTGATTTGGAAGCTAATCCTTCTTGGATATTGGTAAATGGATGCAGATGAGGGATAAGCTGATCCAGGCCAAAAAGAAAAAAAACACCAAGTAAGAATCCACCAGCTGCGGGTATCCACCCCGGTATCCCCATTGATTCAGCTTCGTCAATAGCAGGCAGCAATAGGCTCCATACAGATGCGGCAGTCATTACTCCAGCCGCGAACCCAAGGAAAATTTGCTGCATCTTACCGGTATCGGTCTTTCTGAAGAAAAAAACTGTAGCTGACCCTAAAATTGTCATCAAACAAATGAAGCCTAAGCCACTGCTTGTATATAAAAATGCTTGCATACATCCACCTGATATTTCATTATTATTTTAAATATACAATTTTAAAATTAATTTGTCAATAATACTCTTTCCCCAAACAGCAATTCAAAATTTAACCACCTGTCTGCGCAGGCAGGCGAATCACACGAACGACACGAACTCGTGATAAGAATATTGATATATGTGGTATTTTCCTTCTTTTGTTCGTGGGCAGTTTGTGTGGTTCATGGTTAAATTTTTATTAATGGACACCTTCGCATGACCGTTTACAATTTTATATATTTAAATTAACCTATTAAGTATGGAAAAGAAAATTTCCGTTATACATCAATGTGATCAAATTAATTTTGGATATGTCCCAGGTACCGGGGAGGAGAGAATTTCCCTTGTCTGGCCATTAACATGCGAAGTTGTTTCCTTGAGTAAAAAATACAATGCTGAACAGCGATTACAAAGACATATTGTTAATATTATCAGAAAAAAAAGTTAAATTTATTCTTGTCGGCGCTTATGCCATGGCTGTACATGGGTATCCTCGTTCCACAATGGATATAGATTTGTGGATAATGCCCGATTTCGAAAATGCTCATTTGGCAATGCAAGCGTTTGAAGCTTTTGGAGCGCCGGTTGGAGATTTATTGCCAGAAGATTTAATTAAAGAAGATTTGATTTTTCAAATAGGTGTAGCTCCCCGGCGAATAGATATTCTCACATCGGTTGATGGCCTAAAGTTTAAAGATGCTTTTGCCCGTTCTGAACTAATAAATATTGAAGGAATGTCCATTCATGTTTTGTCAATTCCTGATTTAATTATTAACAAAAAGGCTACAGGAAGAACCAAAGACCTTGCAGATGCCGAATCTTTGGAAGCAGATAATTGTGCAACTATAATCAAAACATAACCTTGTATGTCAAATTCACACTGATTGCATATCTTCGGTACGTCTCTGATTATCATAGATTCGGTTTTAAGAATTTAAGAATAAAATAAAAATCCGTGGCTTTTGCATATATGGCTTAGCGAGAGGCCAAATGAAGTTAAAGACAAGACAAGCCCACACTCTGCTCCGCAGCGAACCAACTCTTTGGTAACTTGTGAAGCTATAGTTAATAGCCCACGGATTTACACGGATTATCACGGATTATCACGGATTATTTTTAAATTTTAATTCT
>WRNF01000340.1 GCA_009776715.1 Treponema sp.
AAAATTTAAAAATAATCCGTGATAATCCGTGTAAATCCGTGGCCTTTTAACTACAGCTTCAAAAGTTACCTTGTAGATGGTTCGCTGCGGGAGCGGCGCGGGGGCTTACCTGTAACTTCATTTGGCCTCTCGCTAAGGCATATAATCAATAGCCACGGATTTCCACGGATTTAAGAATTAAAATTTAAAATAATCCGTGATAATCTGTGTAAATCCGTGGGCTATTAACTATAGCTTCACAAGTTACCAAAAAGATGGTTCGCAGCTCCTCTGCGCGGAGGCTTAAAAATTATTATTTTTTATCCTTGGTTTTTTCGCGGTAATATTCCCAAGCCTCTTTGTCGCTAAATTTTTTATGGACAATTTTTGCAACAGTGTCCGCCATAACAAAAGGATGACGGCTTTGAAAAATATTCCTGCCCATGTCCAGGCCGTGGGCGCCTCCCTGCATGGCCTGATACGCCATTTTTAGCGCATCCTTTTCGGGCAGCTTCTTGCCTCCGGCCACCACAATTGGAACAGGGCAGGCAGCAACGATTTCATCAAAATTATCGCAGTAGTATGTTTTGATGATATGAGCGCCTAACTCCGCCACAATGCGGGTTGCCAGTTTAAAATATTTATCGGTACGTTCCATGTTTTTCCCCACAGCGATTACGCCGAGCGTAGGTATGCTGTAGCAGTTTCCGGCATTGATCACACTGGAAAGATTGTCAATGCTAGAAAGCTGGCCATCTGCGCCAATGAAGACCTGCACTGCCATGCAGTCCGCGTTCATGCGTATAGCGTCTTCAATGTCTACCGAAATCAGCTCATGGCTTAAGTCCTCATCAAGCATTGATGAACCGGCAGACACCCGCAGGGCAATGCCGTTTCTGCAATTAGGCTTTACGCAAGTTCGCAGTGCCCCCCTTGTGGCCATCAGCACATCCACATGATCGGTCATCTTTGGAAGGAGCAAATCCAGCCGTTCAAGGCCGGAAACCGATCCCATGAAATAACCATGATCAAAGGCAAACATCACGGTATTGCCGCTTTTAGGGTTAAAAATTTGGCTCAGGTGTTTTTTCATACCCCAATCTAGATTGCCGGCTCCTTTTACATGAAAAATGCCGTTATTTGCAAAAGGCTCATCAACATGGTAATTTTTTTTTACTTTTGATTCATCAATGTCTTTCCTGGTAATGTCTGCCATGATTTCTCCATTAAAACTGCTTATTGGTTTGCATAAATCATACCATAAATGTATAATATAGTCTATGGCAGAAAAATATCTTATGGCAATTGATGCTGGAACCGGCAGCATACGGGCGGTTATTTTCGATCTTTACGGAAAGCAACTGGGCTGCGTTCAACGGGAATGGAACCACATAGAAGATCCCCGTTATCCCGGAAGCATGGACTTTGACTGGAAAAGCAACTGGGAGTTATGCTGTTTCTGCATTCGCAGCGTGCTTGCAGAAACCGGAATTAACCCCGGACACATTGCAGCCCTGTCCAGCACCTGTATGCGCGAGGGCATAGTGTTATACGATGCGGAAGGCAGGGAAATCTGGGCCTGCGCCAATGTGGATGCCCGTGCAGGGGATGAAGCTGCCATGCTTAAAAGCATAGACCCCGGTTTGGAAAGGGAACTGTACTTCAAATCGGGGCAAACTTTTGCCCTGGGTGCCCTCCCCCGCCTGCTCTGGGTAAAGAATAAACTCCCCGATGTGTACGAAAAAATTTCCCGCATTGGAATGATCAACGACTGGATCATCTACCGGCTTTCCGGCGTACTGGCGGTTGAACCTTCAAACGGCTCGACTACCGGGCTTTTCGATTTAAGTTCCAGAAACTGGGACAGGGACATTGCCCGCCGCTGCGGCCTGCGGGATGACATTTTCCCCCGTGTGGCGGAATGCGGCACAATTGCCGCAGCGGTGTCAAAAACCGGCGCGGCGGAATCTTCGCTGGCCGAAGGCACGCCGCTTGTTGCAGGCGGCGGGGACTGCCAACTGGGCGCAGTAGGAGTGGGGGTTGTGGATGCAAACGAAGCGGCGGTTTTCGGCGGCAGTTTTTGGCAGTACGAATACAACACCGCATCGCCGGCCTGTCCGCCCCAATGCGATGTCCGCGTTAACTGTCATGCAATTGACAATCTGTGGCAGTATGAGGCCATTGCTTTTTTTCCCGGCCTTGCGCTGCGCTGGTACCGTGATGCGTTTTGCGCGGAAGAAAAAATTATTGCCGCCGAAAAACACAGCGATCCCTACATGCTTATGGACATAGAGGCGGCAAAAATCCCCGCCGGCTGTTACGGGATGATATGCACATTCTCCGATGTCATGAATTACATCAACTGGAAGCATGCCGCTCCGGGATTTATTAACTTTAGACTTAACCCTCAAAAATGCAATAAATTTACTTTTTACCGTGCAATACTGGAAAACACCGCCCTGGTAACGCTCGGCCATTTGCGCATGGTAGAAGCTGCAACCGGCAAGCGTCCCGAAAAAATTGTGTTCGCGGGAGGGGCTTCCAAAAGCGTTCTGTGGCCGCAGATACTTGCCGATGCATTGGACATTACCGTCGAGGTTCCGGCAGTAAAAGAAGCGTCCGCATTGGGTACTGCTATCATGGCAGGAAAAGGCGTGGGCCTTTTTACCAATGTAAAAGATGCCGCGCGAAAATTGGTTAAAATTGATGCAACATTTTTGCCCGATAAAAAAAACAACGAGGTGTACCAAAAGTCTTACGATAAATGGAAGGCGGCATATAAACCGCAATTGCAGTTATGCGATAACAATATTACCGAGTATATGTGGCGCTCGCCATAACAGGAGTGTCTTATGTTTATTACCGACGAAAAAGATCATGAATACCGCTTTGGCGATAATGGCCCAAAGTACCTTATGCAGGGGCCTCGGATGAATTTTGCCATCGTCCAATTTATGCCCGGACAGGATTTTCAGGCTCATTATCATACCGTAATGGAGGAAAATTTTTATATTCTTGAAGGAAATATGACCATTGTTGTAGACGGCATTCCCCATACCCTTAAACCGGGGCAGTTTATCCACATTGAGCCCGGGGAAGTGCATTATGTGATTAATCAATCTGAATCAAAAGCACGAATGGTTTCCAGCCTCGCCCCTTTCATGCAGCAAGACAAAATAGAAACCGAAAATCCTGTGGTATAGGTGGCTTGTCTTACCTCTAACTTCATTTGGCCTCTCGCTAAGGCATATATGCAATAGCCACGGATTTTCACGGATTAAAAGGATTTACACGGATTTTTAATTAATTTTTTTTCCTCCGTGTAACTCCGTGTTTCCCTCTGTGTCCTCCGTGGTAAAAAAAACGAATCGGTCTGTTCTTTCTAGAAAGTTACCAAAGAGTTGGTTCGCTGC
>WRNF01000341.1 GCA_009776715.1 Treponema sp.
GCAATAATGCCAACGGGACGCAGTTCGGCAAAGAACCATGCTGTTACTCCGGCGGAGGCAATAAAAGCCCCCAGCGAAGCGGAAACGGGCTGCAGCAGGAATACAGGAATTTTGCCTTTAAATATATTGTTTATCATTGTTCCGATAGTTAAAATTCCTGCAAGGGCAAGGTATGAAAGAATAAATGAAAGCGAATAACCGGCCTGAGGCATAAACATTATTTGAATCAAAAAAGCCATGCACAAAATGGAAAGGGTATCCCGTTTTAACATTCCGATAATTGCCAGCACTCCCAGCAGGTACATAATGGCAGCACGGATAAGGCTAGGCAGGGGGCCGACAATAAAACAATAAGCAATGATTATTACAGCGCCGGTAAGGGCTGCAGGTTTTATTCCCATTGGCTTTTTAAGCAAAAAAGAAATTAAGGCAACCAATACTGCCAGATGCATTCCGGAAAGGGCAAGAACATGCGAACAACCGGCCTCACGGTACAGCCCTGCAACGCCTGTTTCAAGATTGTCCCGAATGCCCAGCCACAATGCAAGGGCAAGCCCTCCCCAGCCTTCCTGCCCGGGCCGGGCAAAACGCTGCGTTAGGCCAAGCCTTAAACCGGTGCGGAAACGGTCAAGCGAAGAAGCGGTGTTCGTTATGTGCAATGACCGTGCGCTGAAAACCGGGTTTTCGCCAAGCTGCAGTGACCCTTCCGCAAAAACCCCGGTTCCCCTGCCAAATTCGCGAAGGCGGACAGTGCTTTCTTCGGGAAAAAAAACAGTTATCTCCCCGGCTGCCGAGGCCCTTACGCCGTTTTTCCCTGCCGCCGATTCCAGGGAAAGCGTTGACATTGCCTTGCCGCCGGAGATAATTGAAGGGTCATTGAGTAAAACGCCGGAAATGCCCTGCACTGTTTCTGCAGGGATGCCAAATTTTAAATGCACAGTGCCTGCTGTTCCGGCGGCGGTTCCAAGAATAAGCCCTATTATAAAAGCCCCAAGGTTTAAGGGCATTATCCTAAAAAAGCGCGATGCCTGCGGTTTTATTTCCCGTAAAAAGGGCCAGTTTGCCAGAACATTAGACAGGCACAAAAGCACAAGGGGAATAAATGCAGCCATCATCAAAAAACCAATACCGGCAAACCCCCAGCGAAATAAGGGGCAGAAGCAATAATATGCAAGAATAGCGCCTAATGCAGCGAATATGCTAATTTTTATTTTCATGGGCATTATGTATATTGCAAGGTTGTCTGTTTACTCTCCTGGCCAGAGACGGGCGGAATCATCAGCATTTATAACAAAATCATTATTTTCATTTTCTACAAACGGGTTGCCGGGAATTTCCCGATTGGCAAACCCGGTATTGCCGGCGATGCTTGCAGCTTCATTATCTAAAACGGTAAAAGGCAGATCATCATCATCGTCATCATCCGGGGACATGCCGAAAATTTCCCCTAAAATAATATTTCGCGTTTCCAGCGGCAAATTTTCCGCTTCTATGCGCATAATAGACTGCCCTGTTTCTTCGTTAAAACTGGTTGAACGTACCATTCCTGTCATGCAGACAATGCCGTTATCCAGGGCAAATTGAATTTTTACCCTAAGGCCGCCTTCGGCTCTGCCCGCTACCATTACTGCACAGCCTGTGTCCGAAATATCTTCGACATAACACCGCAAGCCAGGATCGGATTCTATTTCATGCGGCGGCTCGCTCTCGTGCGCAAGATACAAAAAAGCCGCTTTATGCAGTTTCATGCGGATAGAAGAACGTTTTTGCGTTCTTAAAAGAGATTCGCTGTGGGCAATTTTTAACGATGAAAAGCCCAGTGAAAAAACTTCATCAAGAACAAGAGAATCAAAAACATAACCGGCATCATCCTCTCGCCAAAAATAAACTGAGATTTTGGAATTATTCCATGAAAAAGAGGAATATTTCTTTTTATCATTAACCGGGCGTGCAATGGTAATATATTGATAGGTGTTTTTAATTATTTGTGACCGGTACACTCCCCCTTGGGGGACAAGAATTTTTAATATTTGGCCTTCGACTATTTGCCGTGAGTTTGAAAGGCCGTTTTTTATCTCCGGTCTGTTCATTTCAATTTTTTTTCTAAAATCGTATAATTTGGATAAAAAGTCATGGGTTATATCTTCGCTTGCAGTAGAGGTTTTTAGGCTTCTTACTATTGCCCGTATGCAAATATCAAGCTGGTTTTGATTTGAAAAAATTAAGTTGATATCCTCGATAGCGCACTGCGAAGCAATGTTCCTAAGCACATCAGTTTCTTTAAAAGAGAATCCTGCCTCTCTGCCTTTGGCAAAAAATTGCACCCAGTTCATTTTTTTCCCTTTATATACCTGAGAAAAAACCAAGTACCCAAAGCCAAGCGAAATAAGAATTGCAACAAACGCAGTCAAATTAATACCTCATATACAGCAGCTCTTGCAAAACCTGCATTTGCAAGAGCCTCTATTTACTTAATATTATAATACATATATAGTAAAAAGTAAAGGAAACGCAATGTAAATTCTCAAAAAAATGGAGATATCCTAAAGATATGACTGCTTTTATAGAGGCTATTATTATTTTTGCCGTGCTTTTTTTCCGTATTTTTTCAATTACGGCAATTTCCGAGCCGTCTGCGGCCATGCCGGATGGCACAGCGGCAGTTATTCCGGTTGAATTTTCAGTTTTTTCTGAAACAACTAAAATTTTTTCGTACACAATCCCTGCTATTGCATTGATTTGGTACTTGCTTCTTAAAGTTAAGAATTTTAAGGACTGGGGGATTGGCATGCCTCAAAAAAAAGACATTTTTGCGCTGCTCATTTCCCTGCCCGCCCTTGTTTTGATAAGCATTACGATATATTTTGTTTCATCATTCATCGACCCAAATACTATGCCTGTAAACAGGCAACTCCCTCCTCAAACTGTTTTTTCATGGAGCATTCTTGTTTTTTCCTGTATTTGTTCTGCATTTCTTGAAGAAAGTTATTTCCGGTTTTATTTATTGTCAAAGAGGGAAGACATGAAACTAAATACAAACACAGCAGTTATATTGTCTGCATTATTGTTCTCGTACTGCCATTTCTATGAAGGCCCCTGGGGTTTCCTAAATGCCGCATTATCGGGAGTTGTGCTCTCGTTTACATTCCTGCGTTTCAGGTCCTTATACGGCATAACCGCAGCGCATGCTTTGTACAATATTCTTGCCTTTTCACTGGGAACAGCGTAATAAAAATATCATGCTTACCTCTAACTTCATTTGGCCTCTCGCTAAGGCATATGCAACAGCCACGGATTTTCACGGTAGTACAAGCCGCTTTAGCGGCGACGTATAATAATTTTCCTTACACTCGCCGACCGAAGGGAGGCATT
>WRNF01000342.1 GCA_009776715.1 Treponema sp.
TTTTATTTCGAGCTACCCCCACTAAACTCTTTTTCGCATATATATAACTGAATAGTTACAAAACGTTTTCTCAAAACATTTGCTATCGTACAAAAAAAATACACTAAACATTTGCTATCGTACACTAAACATTTGCTATCGTACAAAAAAAATACACTGGCTCTTGAATTTTAATACTATCCCCCTTCATTTTTTTTAAAAAACAATGTATACTGTCCTAATGTCAGATATTTTAGATATACCGGTTCAGAACGGAAAGATCATTCCAATTGCAATAGAAGATGAAGTAAAAACAGACTACCTTAATTACGCTATGTCGGTAATTGTGTCCAGGGCATTGCCGGACGTGCGGGACGGCCTTAAACCGGTTCACAGACGGCTTTTATACGCTATGGACAGCCTGGGCCTTAGGCCTGGCGGAGCAACCAAAAAATGCGCGCTCATTGTCGGTGAAACAATGGGTAAATACCATCCCCACGGCGATATGTCGCTGTATGATGCGTTAGTCCGCATGGCGCAGGATTTTTCCCTGCGTTACCCGCTAATAAAAGGGCAGGGCAACTTTGGTTCCGTAGACAACGATCCGCCTGCGGCAATGCGTTATACCGAGGCAAAAATATCCAAAGTTGGCGATGATATGCTTAACGATCTTCAAAAACAGACTGTTAACTTCATTCCCAACTACGATGAATCTTTTCTGGAACCGACAGTGCTGCCGTCGGCAATTCCTAATTTATTGGTAAACGGATCAAGCGGAATAGCCGTTGGCATGGCCACCAACATGGCCCCGCATAATTTGGTTGAAATTTGCAACGCTATATGCGCGCATATTGACGATCCGAATATAGACATTAATGGGCTAATGCAGTTTATTCAAGGCCCGGATTTCCCCACAGGCGGCGTTATTTTCGGGAAAAAAGGAATTCGCGATGCGTATAAAACCGGGCGGGGGAAACTTATTGTCCGCGGAAAATTTAATATAGAAACAACAAAAACAGGAAAGGAAAAAATTGTTTTTACAGAAATTCCCTACAATGTGAATAAGGCGCTTTTACTGGAAAGAATTGGGCAATTAATGCGCGACAAGGTTATTGAAGGCATAGCAAATGCAAATGATGAATCTGACCGCGAAGGCATACGTGTTGTCATTGAATTAAAAAAAGGCGCAATTGCAAAAGTGGTGCTTAATCAGCTTTTTTCCAATACCCAGCTTCAAACTTCCTTTGGCATTATTAACCTTGCTCTTGTCGGCGGCAGGCCGCAATGCCTTAATCTTAAAGATCTTGTTCACTATTTTATCGAACACCGTGTAGAGGTTGTTACCCGCCGCACCCGTTACGATTTAAACAAGGCAGAGGANAGGGCGCATATTCTGGAAGGGCTAATGATTGCACTGGCCAATATTGATGAGGTTATTGCAATAATTAAAGCCAGCCGCGATGTCGCTTCNGCAAGGCAGAATTTGCAGGAACGTTTTTTGCTGTCCGAAGCCCAGTCTGAGGCCATTGTTGATATGCGTCTTGGCCGTNTAACCAGCCTGGAAATAGAAAAAATTCAAAAAGAATTGGATGAACTTAAAGTTCTAATTGCNTATTATAAATCACTGCTTGATGATGAAAAAAAACTTAGAAATGTTATTAAAGATGAGACAAAAGCCATTTCTGAAAAGTTTGGAGACAAGCGCCGNACAGAAATTGTCAGCGGCGAGATAGAAAATATNAATATTGAAGANCTTATNAAAAAAGAAGAAATGATGATCCTTATCTCTAATCTGGGATATATAAAGCGTGTTCCGGTTTCCTCTTATAAAAATCAAGGGCGCGGCGGCAAAGGAATGCAAAGCGCAAAATTAATAGAAGATGATTTTGTTGAACAGATTTTTGTCGCTTCTACTCACGAGTATATTTTATTTATTACCAGTGCCGGAAAAGCCTATTGGGTTAAAGTGCATGAACTGCCTGAAGGCAGCCGCACAAGCAAAGGATCGCACTTAAAAAGCATTCTTACGGTAACACCTAACGAAGAAATTACTGCAATAGTTTCTCTTAAAGATTTTAGCGACAGCGAGTATTTGTTAATGGGAACCGCACGCGGCGTAGTAAAGAAAGTTACAACATCTGAATTTGCNAANGCAAAAACCAGNGGCATTATTGCAATAAAGCTGGACGGCGGCGATAAACTGGTAAGCGCTTTACTAACAAATGGCAATGATGACGTTTTGTTTATTTCCCGGCGTGGGCAGGCACTGCGAACCGAAGAAAAAAACATCAGGGCAAGCGGGCGCAGTTCGCGGGGCGTAGCCGGCATAAAGCTTTCTTCCGGCGANGAANTAACCGGAATGCTGCGCGTTGACATTGGCAANGATCTAGACCCGGAAAAAACAGAAAAAATTCTTATTCTTTCTGAGTTTGGCTATGGGAAGCGGGTTGAATTTAGTGAATTTTCTTCGCATGGACGCAGCACAGGAGGGCAAAGAATTTATAAAGCAAGCGAAAAAACCGGCGAACTTGTCGGTTGTGTAAATGTGCTGGATAACGAAGAAATTATGTGCATTACCAGCCAGGGAAAATCAATAAAATTAAAAGTAAATGAAATAAGCGTAATGAGCCGCACAGCAGCCACGGGAATAAAAATACTTAGCATCGACAAGCCTGATTTTGTAATTGGCCTTGATCGCATAGTGAAGGAGGAGGAATAGAATGAGGCAAACATTTATGACAGCAGCAGTGTGCATAACATTGCTGTTCGCAGTATGTGCCTGTACTGGCAGCCCGGATCCTGGAAGGAATGCTGTTTTTGAAAACAGCCAGAGCATAAATACTGATTTGGATTTTGACAAGGTAAAAAACAAGGATTGGGTACTGTCTGCTATTATGCTTGATAGTGAGACAATTATCATTGATCGGACGGTATTAGCGGAAGAAGGCTTTGGAAGCTATTTCACGATAAGTTTTGACAATGAACGGGTTAGCGGAATTGGCGCGCCAAACCGTTTTTTTGCGCCTTATTCGCTTGCTGAAAAACAAGGCATTTCAATAAATGCAATCGCAGGAACATTAATGGCGGCAATTAAAGAACCGGAAAATTTAAAAGAGCATGATTATTATGCTTACCTGCAAAATGTTTACCGGTGGAATCTTGTGCAGGGGAATTTAGAGTTAAGTTCAAAAACCCAAGCCGGCACGGAAGCAATTTTAATTTTTATATCTAAAGACTAAATTCCAGGCTTACCTCTAACTTCATTTGGCCTCTCGCTAAGCCACATATGTAAAAGCCACGGATTTTCACGGATTAGACGGATTCACACGGATTTTTAATTAATTCTGATTAATCAGTGTAAATCCGTGGAAAATCTGTGCTAA
>WRNF01000343.1 GCA_009776715.1 Treponema sp.
CGGAAATAGGGCCGGAAATATAAACAGTCATTTTTTTACAGCCTCTCTTAACTGATTTAAATAATCCCGGATTGCATCAACGTCTATTTTGTATTCCGCAATCTTTTGCCAATACCATAAAGGCATTGACACTAAATCAGTTTCATCATCATAAGTAACGCAATCGGGCGGCGGAAATACTGGAAAAATAACATCCGGTATTTCATGGATATATTCAACGCGGGGAGTTGTTTTGCAGGCTGTCATTGATATTGTTAAAACGATCACGGCTGCTATCGCTGCCAGACAGACTAGCTTTTTTTTCTTCAGCTTCATTGAATACTCCCTGTTTTATTTCGTTTTGCGTTTGCCTAAATTCTTTTTCAAGCTGTTCTTTCCGCCGCTGCTCTTCCGCATATTCCGCTTCCAGCTTTTTTTTCCCAAACCGCAGGCCGCTTACAAACGCAAAAAAACAGCTAAAAACAAAAATTACAAATACGCCTAAAATGATATACCCGATCATAAAACCGCCCTATTAACTTTTTAATGTTTCACTGGCAAAACTTTTATTTTGCCAGCTTAATGTCCTTGATTTTGTCAAGAAAAATAGAAAAATAAACCGGGGAAAATATTGCGGCAATTGCAATTCCGGAATAAATAATGTCGGTTAACTCCAATGCCACTATTTTTAACCCCTTTAAGATTGTCAACACAGCGATCCATGTGCAACTGAATATCTGGGCAAAAAGCGAATACTGTTTAGCCCCCAGTTTCCCATTCCTTTGAATTTCAAGTTCCGTTTTTTCCATGATGCTTCTCCTTGTTACGGCAAAATGCCGGTTATTTTAAATGCAATCCATCCGCCTATTGCAAGGGCTGCATATTTCCACACATAATCAATAATATTTGACTTAAACTTAAAAGGCATAATATCAAATTTATTTTGTAAATTTTCTACTTTTTCTTCGTTACATGAAAGCCGCTGCCCATAACCAGACAATTCTTTCCTCATTTCGCCATGCTCTTTTAACGCGGCTGTTATTTCTTTTCTTAAATCGTTTTGTTCAATAACCAGTTCCTGTAATTTTTTCATTGAAACATCTATGTTTCCAAGATGTTTGTTTATATGCTTAACATCTGATTCAAGCGTTGCAATTGATTTAATGTATTGTTCTTCCATCGGTCTTTTCTCCCTAATCTTCTTTGTTCTCATTTTCATCATTCTGTTTTTCTTCTTGATCTTCATCATCATCCTCAAATGTATTTTGAACAATTAAATCGACCGGCCTTCCGCTTGCGTCTTCATCTGTTTTAGCGTGCAAGCCCAGCCTGTCCATTAGTTTCTTTTCCCTCGCCCGGATAAGGCAAACTGTCTTAAAACTTAAACCGGTAAAACGGCGGCATACCTGTTCATGCGTCATGTCCATTGAATCCTCAAGGTCGATGTATGCCTTGACTTCTTTTGACATATCAACTGACGGGCGTGACATTGCCGCCCATTCGCATTTAAGCCAAGCGGCGCGTGTTTTCCATTCTTTAGGGTTAAAAATTATTTCCAAAAAGCCGGGTAAAATTAAATCACCTAACAGTGCAGCCTGAATGATTGTTTCTTCATACACTATCTGCGTAACATCTTTTGCGTTTTTAAAAGCACGGTATTTTAAATACAGTTCAAATTCTGTGTTTGCCTGCCGTGAAGCGGAATATGAAGTTGAAAATTTCAAAACCCCAACTTCGGGCGGCAGTTCTAAATTGCCCCAGCATATAGCGGATATGATAACATTTTCAAAATTTGCAAAATTGATATTAGGGTGGCTTGGACTGAAACCCTTGATGCTTTCCCCTGGTTTAAGATTGTCAATAACCAAGCCAGGAACCATATCCAACCGAGGCGGCTTATCTTGTACCGGATCAGGTTCACTTCCTTTATTTTTATTTAACACCGTAGAATTTAAAACTCCGCCGGAAGGCTGGACAGGCAGTGATTTTTCAATAAAAAACGGAATGATGGAGCCAAGAACAGCAGCGCGTAATTCCGCATCGCGGTAACGGTCTAAATCGCGTAACATATACAATGCGCTTGCAAGTATGGGCGTTCCCCTCACTTCATTTAATAATTTGCTTCCGCCGTAAACCATCCATGAAATTCTGCGCCCTGATTTTTCCCCGTAAACAGGAATCCTGGTAAACTGGAAATTATCGTTTTTAAATTCTTCAACCCAGTATGCGGCATGGCGGCCATGCGCGTCCCTCTCCACACCGTGTGTTATTGTGTTTCCTTTTCTTACAGTGTATTCAAACGGCGTTTTAATATTGTTTCCGCTGATAATGTCCCAAGAAGGAAGCCCTGTCTGTTGGTTTATACGGCTGACAATTACCACATCGCCGCATATCATCGCCTCTTGCCTGACCGCTTCCTGGAATTCCCCGAAAGTCATACGGTGTTTGTAATCAAAAACATTTTGATCTCCGGCGTATAACGTAAAATAGACATTGATCATTTCTGCATATTTAGCAGCTTCCTGTTCCTGTTCTTCTTCCGATAGGTTAGGCCATAAAACCGATCCTATGGGCGTAGGTTCCGGGTACATTCCTGTATGAATTTCATTTCGTAAAACCCTTTTAATAAGCCCTTGAAAGTAGGTGTTTTCAACAAACAACTGATAACACCGCCGCCGCAAAGTAAAATAATCAACCCCGTGGTTTATAATATAATCCCGCGTATAGCCGAAACTGCCCGGAAATTTATCGCCGTCAAAAACATCGTCTAACACTTTTTGGGTGTAATACATTAAGGTATCTTCAAGTTTTTTCCACTGCAATTTTACCATGCCGGAACCCCCTGAAACATTTTAGGAGGTTCACTTACAAGCCCAAGTTTCTCCTCGTAATATTCCACTTCCAGCCTGAACTTTTCTTTTTTTTCAATCAGCGCAGGCAAATCATGCCTGGTAACATTTATGGTTGTTTGCCCGGTGTCCATGCTGTAGGATTTTCTCTCTTCCAGCAGCAAGGCGTTGATCGCCCGGTCGCATTCAAAAAAATTGATACGGGCGTTTTTGAGGGCATCTTCCCAAAAGGTTTTTTGATCTTCCTGCAATGTCGCATGGTTTCCGTTTATTAAAGCCATGAAAAAAGTATTGAGTATTTTTATTTTGTTAGCTATTAACTTTTTGAATTTTTTGTATTTATCTCCGGAGCCACCATTCGAAATATTTTTCTGGGTTCTCCAGCACCGCTTCCATTTTCAACCCTCTTTCTTTCCGATATTCAAAATGTTTTTGTACCGCTCTGAAATATGCTGCTTTATATTTTGGTCTTTTATCTAATTCTATGACACTTTTTTTCCCTGCCATTGGGCAACCAATGCACCCTACA
>WRNF01000344.1 GCA_009776715.1 Treponema sp.
AGTAAACCCCACAATTATATAACTTCCTTACAGAACGAACCTCTGAAGAATTAGTATCACAAACAAGATACCCCGCCCTTCAGGGCGGGGAGGTTCATTTTTAAAATATGCGTAATTCTGAATTTTCTCACCCCGCTGCAATTCTCATTCATTGTTGATCCTGTTGATCAACAACTTCTGTATGTTCCCTTCCCTGTTTTCTATACATAAAAAATTTTAAAAATTACTTCAAAAACCAGTTGACAATCAGATTAAAAATCCCCATTGTTGCTAATTAGGAAGTAAGATAACTGTTATTGCAGACAGTAAAAAATATTTGCCGCGAGGAGGCAGAAAGAAAAAGATTGAAAGGCAGTGAAGTAGTCATCCGGGGGGTTTCAAAATCCTTCGATAATTTTAAGGCATTGAATGATGTTGATTTGGTAATAAAAAAAGGAGAGTTTTTTTCTCTTCTTGGACCTTCCGGATGCGGAAAAACAACACTGCTGCGAATAATCGCCGGTTTTGAATATCCCGATAACGGAACAGTTACCTTTGACGGAAAGGATATTCTGTTCATGCCTCCTAACAGGCGTCCGGCAAATACCGTTTTTCAGAGCTATGCCCTGTTCCCTCACCTAACGGTTTTTGAAAATGTCGCTTTTTCCATGCGGATAAAAAAACTGGAAAAGAAAAAAATTCAAAGCAAGGTAAACGATTATCTCCATCTGGTGCAGTTAGAAGGACATTCTTTTAAAAAACCCAGCCAGCTCTCCGGCGGGCAAAAACAGCGTGTGGCCATTGCCCGCGCACTTATTAACGAACCGAGCGTGCTGCTGCTGGACGAACCGCTTTCAGCGCTGGATGCAAAACTACGCCAGCATATGCTGATTGAACTGGATCAAATCCACGACCAAATCGGCATTACCTTTATTTACGTTACCCACGACCAGCAGGAGGCCCTTTCGGTGTCGGACAGGCTGGCGGTTATGAACCACGGCAATGTGCTGCAGACGGGAACGCCCCATGAAATTTACGAAAGCCCGGCAACCGATTTTGTCGCAAAATTTATTGGAGAAACAAATTTATTCGATGCGGTTGTTATTAATGTTCACAAAACACACGAAGGCACTGAGTACATGGCAGAACTGGAAATACCGGAGCTGGGCAAGATAAAAGTAACCACTGTAGACGAAGTACAGGAAGGCCAGACGGTAAGTTTTACTATCAGGCCTGAAAAAATTGTTATAACCAAAGACAAGCCGGCGACCAAGAGGGCCGATATCAATCATTTTCAAGGGATAATAGACGAGCCGATATATTCAGGGTTTCAGACAAAATTCTATGTAAAAGTTCTGGGCGATACNGTAATAAANGTAATGAAACAGCATGCTAATTATTCCGATGAAGGGCCGGACATTCGCTGGCAGGACACNGTCTTTATTTCCTGGAGCGCAGACGACGGCTACATTGTCGAGGTAAAAAAATGAAGCGTTCAGCAATCGGTTCAGGCAAAAATACTGACGGCCCACTGTACTCCGGCGCAATGACATTATGGTTTACGCTTTTTTTTCTTGCGCCTATTNTTATTATNATTATTTACAGTTTCCTAAAAAAGGGCTTATACGGGGGCGTAGAACAGGAATTCTCCCTAACCGCATACAGTTATCTGGGCAACGAGGTTTTTCTGAAAATTGTTTGGCGCACTATCATTACATCAATAATTGCTACTGCAATAACCATTTGTTTTGCACTGCCCTGCGGTTATTTTATTGCAAAAAGCAAAAACCAGAATTTTCTCCTTCTGCTTATTATTATCCCGTTTTGGACCAATTTTCTAATCCGTGTTTTTGCATGGATGAACATCCTGGGCAGCAATGGTTTTCTTAACGAATTTCTCAGGCGGACAGGGATGATCGATGATCACATTCAATTTCTGTATAACCAAAATACAGTGGTGTTAGTGCTGGTGTATATGTATTTGCCTTATGCAATACTTCCCTTGTTTTCCAGCATTGATAAATTTGATTTTTCCCTGCTGGAAGCGGCGCGGGATCTGGGGGCAAGCAAAATAGCCTCGATGTTTAAAATTCTGCTGCCCAATGTTAAAGGAGGAATCCTTACTGCGGTACTGTTTACCTTTATCCCCATTTTCGGCGCTTATGCCGTACCTCTGCTGGTTGGGGGCAAGGATTCGTATATGCTGGGAAACGTAATTGCCGATCAACTGACTAAATCGCGGGACTGGCCCCGCGCATCTGCAATTTCAATGGTGCTTACCGTTATTACAACAATAGGCGTTATAGTAATGATGTACCTTCAGCGAAGGGAATCTTCGTTGAATAACAAACTAAAACGCAAGGATGCAGCATGATGTTTAAAGGCATAATTCGCAATGTAATCACTTCCATTAAACCCAGCAGAATGCAAAGTGAAGCGGCGCGCCATGCACGGCGGGCTGTTTACCGTAAATTTTCCTTTTCTCAAACAATTTTTATTGTCACAATAATTTTTCTTTTTTTACCGCTTCTGGTGCTTATCCTTTATTCATTCAACGATTCTCCCGGAATGAACTGGTCAGGTTTTTCTCTGCGCTGGTACCGCAGGCTGCTAGCTGAAGGAGAATTATGGCGCGCGCTCAGCAACAGCATCATAATTGCGGTATCTTCCGCCCTTACCGCAACGGTAATCGGCACCCTCGGCGCTATTGGGGTAAATTGGTACCGCTTTAGGTTCCGTACTTATGTGCAGGCCATTTCTTTTATGCCAATGATACTGCCGGAAATTATTATAGGCGTCTCTCTTTCGGTTTTTTTTGCCGGAACCGGCATTTCACTGGGGTTAAAAACCATATACATTGCCCATACCACTTTTAACCTTCCCTTTGTTTTCCTTATGGTAATGGCCATACTGGATGAATTTGACTTTTCGATAATTGAAGCAGCGCATGATCTTGGCGCCAGCGAAATGCAAACATTGTTCAGGGTAACAATTCCGTTCTGCATGCCGGGAATTATATCCGGGTTTTTAACTGCCATTACTCTGTCCCTTGAAGATTTTGTCATTACATTTTTTGTGTCCGGTCCGGGATCTTCCACCCTTCCGGTGTTTATCTATTCTGCCATAACCCGCAAGGGCGGAGTTACCAATGTCATTAGCGCCCTTTCGGTGGTAATGATACTTGGAACTGTAGTTTTATGTATCATGCTTAGAAAATTTCTAAAGTATATTGTAGCAAAATGAACGAGTGTCCAGTAACATACATTGTATATTACAGGACACTTGCTTTAAAATTAAAATTTTGAAATAATGATAATAGGAGTAATCATGAAAAGAAATATTGTTTTTTTATCAGTTCTGGCCG
>WRNF01000345.1 GCA_009776715.1 Treponema sp.
GAATTAATTAAAAATCCGTGTGAATCCGTCTAATCCGTGAAAATCCGTGGCTTTTGCATATATGGCTTAGCGAGAGGCCAAATGAAGTTATAGACAAGCTACCGCATAGACGGTTCACAGCGGAGCGGCGGCTAAAGGGGCTATGCCGTGTTCATTCAGCAAAGCAAAGAACTTTTTTTGATCCTTGGCGGCAATTGCCAGCATCCGCCCTTCAACCCGCCGCATAATGCGCTTAAGCTCAGGGTCGCTCAGCAATTCTTCTGTTATTTCCGGGTTTTCAGGCAGGTCATACACCAGCATGTCGCTGCGGTTTTTGCTGAAAAGCCCGACGCGGTCTAAAACTTTCTTAAAAAGCTGTTCCCAATGGGGCGCCGGGTTTGGATCGATGAGGGCCTTAAAGCGTTCAATTCTGTCGTTTATCTGCCGTATGTTCGCGCAGCCGGCAATAAAAGAAGCAGGGTTTACCCGCCAGCGGTTTTCGCCAAGGCGCTGGCCTATTTTGTCCAGATACACCTGCCGCTCCAATGAGCTGCCCTGGACTGTAACCAAAAGCAGTTCACTGTCCGCAATGGCATGGTATTCATGCACAGGTTTTGGCGGGAGCTTGTCCGTTAGGCCGAGGCACCAGCGGCCTAGTTCCGTTATGCGGATTGCTTTTATGGAATCATAGGGCGAAACGGGATATTTTTTATTGTTGTAACTGCGGGCAAGGGGTGGCTGAACCTGTACAATTTCCAGAATGCCGAGAACAGCAAAGTAATAACAGTAAGCTTTAAAAAGGGGACGGACCAATAAAGGGTAGCGCATAACTTTATCTGGATGAAAATCACTGTAACCGGGCAAAAAGATCTGCCCGTCTATATCAAAAGAATCTGCCCTAATCCGCAGATTGCTCTCCAAATAGGAAGCGCAAAATGAAAAATCTTTGCCGGTAATTCTGATATGCTGTGCAAGATTGTCCGCATCAAACCAGGAGCCGTCGCGCGCAAGCTGCATTAGAATGTTATAAAACACATTCCGAGAGGCAGGCAGTTTAGTGTTATCTCTTAAGGAATAAGCACTCGATTTGCTTAAATGTTCAATACAAATGGTATATTCAAGATATGCGCGATCTGGCGCGTCATATCTTTTCGGATACAAAGTTTCACTGCTAAAAAAATCCTGCACAAGTTTTCGAATTCCTTCATGCCCGTCAGAGGGACGCTGCGGATTAAAATTATACAAACACAGTATAAAACGGGCGGCAAGATCGACGCTGTCCGGAAAAAACTCGCCTTCAATATTAAAAGGCAAAAAGCCGGTAGAAGAGCGCAGCTCTTTAATTCGGGTTTTCCCAAAACCTTTTCGCAAAATTTTTTCATAATCTAACGGATTTATCTCTTCAAGGATATTTTGCAGGGCATCGCATAAAAGCGGATAGGTATCGGAAATTGCAAGGCTGTTGTTCCAGTATTCGCTTTGATCCTGAATGCGGCAGCCTGAAAAATGGAACGGAGGCGGAGGCGACAGCCATACAGCAAGAACTGACCGCAAAAACACAGGAAGAACGGTAACCGGGCAGCCGTAACTAGCGCCGATGGGAAGAAAATCAATATTTTGTGCAGGGAGAAATTTCCATTCAGATTTCCAGTATTTATTTTCATAGACGGCTATTGGCACACCCAGTTTTTTTTCTAGATACGGGATAGGCACATAATCGGTAAAAACAGCTTCATGTAAAATTTTTTGGATTAACTCAGGCAAAGAAAAAAACCATACTTCAAATTGTTCTACAGAGGAAAAAGTTAAAGCTTCCGATATCACCTCACACAAGTCAGATTTTTTTATGGCAGTTGTTCTTCCAAAAAAATATTTATAAATTATTTTTAGAAAATCTACTGTAAGTGCATCAAGGCATTTTATTAGCTCGCGTTTTCTGATTACCAGAGGTTTTAAATTTGCAGGCGTTCTTGTTTCTATTCCTTTGGTTTTTACAATATCCAGTTTAATGAGTTCCATAAGAATCTCCTACCAGGTATGCGACATCCTGCGGCGTAAGGGTTTTCAACGATCCGGCATCGTCAGACAGCAAGGCCCCGGCAAGATCGGATTTTCGTTTTTGCAGTTCCATTATCCGTTCTTCGATGGTGTCCTTTGCAATAAGCCGGTAGCAGAATACCGGGTTTGCCTGCCCAATGCGGTGGCTGCGGTCAATTGCCTGGGTTTCCGCCGCGCTGTTCCACCAGGGATCAACAATAAAGATATAGTCCGCGGCGGTAAGGTTAAGCCCTGTGCCGCCGGTTTTAAGCGTCATAATAAAGGCCTTAACGCTGCTGTCTGTTTGAAAACGCCGTACCAGAGACTGGCGGTCAACGGTGGCGCCTGTCATGGTAAGGTTCGGAATGCCAATTGCCGCCAAATCTTCGCTCACTAAATCCACTGTGGCCAAAAAATTGGTAAAGATAAGGCATTTGTGGTCGTTCTGCACCAGTTCTGAAACCATGTCTTTAAGATACAGCCTTTTAGCCGAAGGGCCGCCGTATTCGCCGTCCGCTTCNGGAACGCTGGCAAGNCGGCGCAGTTCCATCAATGCCTTAAAAACAACAAACGATGATTTGGNATATCCGCCGCTGGAGATAATCCTGTCAATTAATTGTTTGTATTCCTGCCGCCTCCGGTGATATACGGCAAGGTGGGTTTCCTCAAGTTCCAGATAAGCGGTTTCTTCGGTTTTGTCCGGAAGGTCTTTGAGCACATCACGTTTTACACGGCGCAGCATAAAAGGATAAATCCTTGTCCGCAAATCCTTCAGGGCATCTTCGTCGCCAGCATTCTGTATTGGGTAAAGGTAACGCTGGTTAAAAAGTTTTTCAGAGCCAAAAAAACTGGGGTTAAGAAAACGAAACAGGCTGTACAGCTCGCCTAAATTATTCTCAATCGGTGTGCCGCTCAGGCTCAATTTATGATCGGCCTGAAGGGAAAGCACCGCAGCAGTGGTCTGTGTAGTAAGATTTTTTATATTCTGAGATTCGTCTAAAATGATATAGAAAAATTGTATTTGCTTAAAAATCTCAATGTCCCGCCTTAGAGTTGCGTAGGTGCTTAAAATGATATTGAAGGCATCACCGTCCAGGCCGGCATTGTTTCTTTCGCTGCCGTAATGCACGGTATAGGGCAGTTCCGGCGCAAACCTGTCCAGTTCCGCAGCCCAATTAAAGACAAGCGTCTTTGGGCAGAGAATGAGGCAGAGGCAGCGGCAGTGGTCATTGCCATTGTCATTGCCTTTGCCGCCGGAACGGTAAAGTGAACGAAGCAGGGCGATAACCTGTATGGTTTTGCCCAGCCC
>WRNF01000346.1 GCA_009776715.1 Treponema sp.
GGGAATGCCGGTAAGGTATTCCTGAATGCGCAAGCCAATATCGCAGCCGCCGACTGATTCGCTTGAGCCGGTGCGGCCAGCATCGCTTATTACCGCAGTGCCGCCGGGAAGAATGCCTTCATCAGATGTTTGCACCCTTGTGTGCGAACCGATTACCGCTGAACACTTTCCGTCCGCAGTATAAAACAAAGACTTTTTCTCCGCGCTTGCCTGCGCATGAAAATCAACAATGATAAAGGGCGTTTCCAAATTGAGGCGTTCAAGCATTGACGGCAGATGAACATAGGGGCTTGAACTGTGAAGTTTGCTAAAACCGCTTTGCCCCAAAAGGACAGCAACGCCAATTTTTTTCCCGGCTATTTTGAAAATCCTACAGCCAAAACCGGGCGCCTCGGGATTAAGGTTATCCGGGCGCAGTACATAAGGAATTTTTTCTATGTTTTCTGTCAAATCCTTCATATAAAAACAGCATTCACCGGTAGTAAGCACATTTACGCCCAGTTTATGCAGGTATGCGGCATGATTTCTGCCAAGCCCGTTCCCTCCTGTGGCCCCGTCTGCGCAGGCGATGAGAAAATCATATTGATACCGGCTTTTTAATTCAGTAAGGGCAGTTTTAAAAGCATAAATCCCTGCTTTACCGACTATTTCGGCAATGTACAGTACTTTCATATACTTAATGAGCGCCGGAAGGGGTGGACGGCTTCTGCCGCGAAGAAAACGAGGACAGTGCTTTCTCAAATTCTGCGGCAGCGCGATAATCGCCCAGTTCCCTGCATGTATCGCGCAGATTAAACAAGGCATCATAATAATGGGGCATAAGGCTTACCGCTGTCTCGAAGCAGTTTCTCGCATCTTGATATTTCCCGCAGGTAAAAAATAATACCCCTTTATTATTCCATGCTTTAGGGTTTTCATTGTTGTGAAACAGCGCAGACTGATAACAGTTTTCGCTAATTTCAAATTCTTCCATTTCGTAATACATTAATCCCAGGGAAAGCCATGCATCGGAAAGAGTGCTGTCTATGCTTAGAGCATGCTGAAAACTGTCAATTGCTGTTTCGTAGTCTCCTGTATGCTGCTGAGCAATGCCTAAATTTTGCCATAACAGCGGATTTTCCGGTTCCATTGCCAGAGCCTTTTGGAACAGGGAAATTGCTTCGTTTGGGCGGTTTGTTTCGGTAAGAAAAATACCGGAATTATTTAACAAATTAGTTGTTTCCATACTTTATTCTAGTATATCATTTATGGTATAATAATTCTAGTGTTCTGTACAAACAGTGTGTTGAATAAAACAGAAAACTAATGGGATTGTAATTGTGAAAGACATAAACGAATATAATAATAACACCTCTGATTATGAGTTGTTTGCTTTTCTGTATGAACGGATTTTTAATGGAGAAATTCGCACCTTTTCCAATTTAAAAGATTTTGTTGAACCAATTATTAAGCAAAAACGCACGCACAATGTAATAATGCAGGCATTTGGCTTAATAAAACGGCTGTATTGGGGGTTTTTCATGAGAATTTCCCCTCAAACTCATTTAAAGTTATGGAAAGAATTAGTCATTTCGGATAGGGATTTTCCCAATGCCGGAGACATTAAGCGTACCCTGCAAATCTCCAACCTGTATATTTGCATGCTGGACATTCATGGATACACCAAATTCTGCATGGATTCCCGCAAAAATCTTTCCATGATGCACATCCTTGACAGAGCTATTGAATATGANGCCGGCCGCATTGCCACAGCCTGCGGGGCAATTTGCCAAAGGGAAAGAGGCGATGAAATGGTAATTCTTGCTGCCACTGCAAGCGATGCAATTGCGGTAACATTGGGCATTATTGATTATTTCGGCAAAACCAATGTTCTCTCCGATCCGCATGTTTTTACCGGGCGTTCCGGTGAAGCTTCCGCATTGCCGGTTTTTAAAATAACTGCCGGAATAACAGGCGGGAATACCACCAGCCCCTTGATAATAACTGAAAAAGGCCAACTCTCCGGGTTCCTTTTAAATTCCGGCGCCCGCCTGCAGACCCGTGCCAATGAATTATCGCCTAACGAATCACGGATAATGATAGCCCGGCAGGTGCAGATGAATTTTCTTAAGGAAATTGAATCTTCCAAAGGAGGCCTTGCAAATAACCGTTCTTTATTCTTTTTTGATACCGGCCACATAGAATTTAAAGGGGTAATGATCCCTGCCTGNGAAGTAGTTTTTTATGATGAACAGAGNTACAAGGAAAAGTACAGCAGGGAGATGGCCGTCCTGTTGGGATCAATCCGGGACAATTTATGGGAACAGAGGATATTTTGCGACATTGCCGATCTGACTGCCAAGGCAGCTTTGGTAATGCCGAAATTTTCTATAAACCCGCCGACTAAAATTGACGAAATACAGCTTATTTCAAATGAATCGCTTGTTCATTTATGCCATAAGGCAATAACTGCATATTTAAGAGACGAAGATTATCCGCAAGCAGTAACTATTCTTAATCAGATAACGGAAATTGCCAAAACAATCCCTGATTTTGACCGCTTAATCCTGGATTACCTGATTGGCATTAGCCAAAAGTATACCATGCTGCTTACTTCTTACAAAAACAGCATAGACGAACAGGTTGAAGCAAAAGCATCTGATATTTATCAGGGAAATTATTACCAGGCATGGATTGCCGCTAAAAAAAATGTATCCTTATACAATAAACTCTATGATATGGGAAGGAGAAGCACGGTTATTACCCAGAAAAAAAAGTTATGGTTCTATCTAATTAAACAAAACGATATGGAATTTGTTTTACATTCAGGCAAAAAATAATAGACTTATTCGGTAACTNTCGGCCTAACATAATAACGACGTTAGCAGATGTTGTCTGGTAAGTAAGCCCCCGCACCGCTTCCGCAGCGAACCAACTCTTTGGTAACTTTTGAGGCTATAGTTAAAAAGCCACAGATTTACACGGATTATCACTGATTTACACAGAGGATTATAGATTTCTAGGACTGAAACCAATAATAATCATCGGGTTTACACAGAATTTAAAAATAAAATAAAAATCCGTGAAAATCCGTTTAATTCGTGTAAATCCGTGTGCATTTGACATCCAATGCCACCAAGTGCGGCTTTAGTTTGAAGTTAGAGACAAGCCACCGCACAGCATCCGCTGCGAACCATCTACAAGGTAACTTTTGAAGCTGTACTTAAAAGGCCACGGATTTACACGGATTTCCACAGATTATTTTAAAATTTTAATTCTTGAGTCCCCTCCGAAAAGCCTTTTTTTACTCAAAATGCTTAATGGGCAATTTTGTAAATCCTTATG
>WRNF01000347.1 GCA_009776715.1 Treponema sp.
CAGGAGCTGCCGTTGCAGCAGGAGCATCCGCGGAAGCAGGGGCTGCCGCAGCATCTGTTGTTTCAGTTTCGGCCTTTTCGGGGGGGGGAATATCTATGCGCCGCTCTTCCAAGCGGATAAATAATTCACCGGTAATTCCTTCTTCTCTTCCGATAAAACGGACAAGGTAAGAAACTGAACCATCTGGTTCTTGCCGCCCGCTGCCAAGCCTGTAAGCCCGCGGGTTTATGGCATTTAATGCGTCTATGCTGCCTTCAAGAAAAACAGTATTCATCCCGGCAAAAACAGAAGCTTTTAAATTCCCTTCCAGAAACGCTGCCGCGGCTTTTTGCGCGCAATCATATGCTCCGCCCGGAGATCTTCCCTGCCCCAGTTCGCCAATTACCGTATCAATCGGGAAACGGGGAGCCTCGCCTCTTTGCGGACGCAATAATTCCTCGGGAATAGATCCTCTTTGAGGCGATTCTCCGGCAGGGGCAACCGCAGCGTCCTGGGAAAAAAGGCTGCCTATGCACATTAAAAATAAACCGGCAATTAGTACCCTTATCAAAATACTGCCAGACTTATAAAACATTTTGAACAAGTTCAATATTTTTACCTTAATTCTGTGCCTCCATACTATAATTATAGAATAAAATAAAAAAAAAATCTAGAATAAAGACAATGAATATTCAATCAGCTTTAACGGCACATTTTACCTGTCCTGTAAGAGATGTATTATGGGGGCATGTGTATTTTACCCCCGAACTGGCCGATATTATTGATTCTGAGCCTTTTTTGCGGCTGAACAGAATTTTACAGCTTGGCCCGGTATACCGGGTATACACAGGAGCAACTCATACAAGGGCAAGCCATTCTATTGGCGTATACCATTTAGGAAGAAGGCTGCTTTTGGCTTTGACAGAACGGGGAGACACTGACTGGATAAGCCGTGAGGGGGCAATGTCCTTTCTTAACGCCTGCTTGCTCCATGATCTTGGCCATTTTCCCTTCACTCATTCCCTAAAAGAACTGCCCCTTCGTTCGCATGAATCGCTAACCGGCGAAATAATTCTAAATGAACCCATAAAAAGCCTTATCGGCAAAACCGGCGCCGATCCGCTGCTTACTGCGGCAATAATCGACAAAGAACTATGCCTTGAAAATTCAAATAGCTCCGCTATTGGCTCTGTTAATACCGAACTGCATTTTTACCGGCANNTGCTGTCTGGCTGCCTTGACCCGGATAAACTGGATTACCTGAACCGCGATGCCAGATTCTGCGGGGTTCCTTACGGCATTCAGGATGTCGATTTTATCATTTCCCGTCTTATCCCTAATCGGGAAATGGGGGTAAGCATAGACTCCCGCCTTATTCCTAATGTAGAAGCGCTGCTCTTTTCAAAATACCTTATGTACCGGACTGTGTATTGGCACCGGCAAGTGCGGGCAGCCACATCAATGGTAAAAAAAGCAGTGCTGAACGGTTTGGAAACAGGGGCCATAACCGCTGAGGANCTGTATCATCTTGATGATCAAAGCCTTTTTAATCTTTTGGAGAAAAAAACCGGCAATCCCCTTACCGAGGCAGTGTGGAAAGGGAAACTGTATTCTGCTGCCGCAGAAATATCCTATTCGGAAGAGAAGCATTCCTGCTTAAAAGACATACATAAACGGTTAANNTGCGAGAATGCTATTATTGAAAAATTCCGTTCCCGCGGCATTGCAATGGGAAGCAATGATTTGATCATTGATGTGCCTGAACCGGTTTCGTTTGAGACAGGCCTGTATGTGCTTGATGAAAAATGCCGTTTTGCCGAAAGTTCAAGCGCGTTAAAAGCTGAAACCCTCTCTTCTTTTGTAAAAACACTGTATACGGTCAGAATCTTTGTAAATTCAGAATTTTTTAAAAAAATAGAGACATTTCCAGATCTTTATGTTATACTTAATATTGAAAATATGTTATAAGGGAGTTTTTTTATGGAAATACACAATATTTCAGAGGATATAGTATTTAATTCAGTCCAGACAATTTTTGAAGAAATAAAAAAAGGGGGAAACCCTGATCAGTTATGCCTATGCAAACAATGTAAATTAGACACTATTTGCTTTGTCCTTAACAGGGTAGAGCCGCGCTATATTGTTTCCAACAGGGGCATAACCAGAATAGAAAATGACTGGGTGGAAAAACAGCAATCCGAAGCGGACATTGCGGCATTGGTTTACAAGGGGTTGCGTATGATAAGCCATAATCAACGTCCTACCTCAAAACATACAGAAACTGAACTTCTGGAAAAAGTATCATGCGAACCCACATACAATATTCCAACAATCATAGGCCGGATTTTTGACGGAAAAACATTTACCCCCTTTGTCGGCGCAACGGTCGAATTGCGGAGCAATAAAAAAATTGTTCCAATGCGCAATTCAAACTGGCAAAACCCCTACACAATAGTTTCCAACACCCCCGGCACTTTTACCTTCTGGCCGGCGCCAATTTCGGCAGATAAAAATGATCAGAACAAAATATTTGAATTTTCAGTTAAAGTTGAGGCTCCTGAACATGAAACGCTTACCCACTTTTTTGTAATTCATTCAACCAGCGGTTTTTACGCAAATCCGCTGGATAAAACTTTTAAACTGCCCGATCTGTATTTATTTCCTCCCGGAGAAGCGGAGTGCAACGAGGAAATGAAATTTGGGGAATGAGAAAGTTCGGTACATATAGTAATGTACTCTTAGCTACCGAACAATGCACCGCATAGTATTCGCAGCGACCCATCTTTTTGGTAACTTGTGCCGAATATTCAATATAACACGGATTATCACAGATTACCACGGATTTTAAGAATTAAAATTTGAAATAATCGTGATAATCGGTGGAAATCCGTGGGCTTTTAGCTATAGCTTCACATGTTAACAAAGAGCTGCCCCGCAAAGGGGCAGCTTTTGAATTACTGAGCTGCAGCTTGGCAGCAGCTTAGTGAATGGCTTTATCTGCTAACCGTTAAAACTAGCGGCGCAAGTGCACCTGGCCCCATTCCGAAACAATCCTGAAGCCATCGACACTTTGGAGTGTATTAGATGTACTGCCGTTGCTAAAATTTCTTGCCGCAGCGCCATTATCTGATATTTGTTGTCCTGCAGCAGCGGTAATATGCAGTTTTGAAACCTGTCCGCCTCCCTCATCGATGCCAATGACGAATTTATACCAGTCACCGCTTGAATAAATATTCGAATTAGATAGGTCAATTACGAAAGTAAAATTGCGCGTGTCAGCCGACGTGCTTGTATTTACGATTGTTTCCGCATATCGTTCAGTCGGATTAGACTCA
>WRNF01000348.1 GCA_009776715.1 Treponema sp.
CCGTCTTGTTAGCTTTCACTGTGCGCCACGCCGTGTTATTTTTATTCATCCACAGCCATACGGCTGCATCTCCGAGCGCCCTGTTCCCTAACCCCCGATCCCTGTTCCCTAACCCCCGATCCCCGATCCCTGATCCCCGATCCCTGATCCCTGTTCCCTATTCCCTACTCCCTATTCCCTACTCCCTATTCCCTACTCCCTACTCCCCATTCCCTATTTGAAATTATTGCATACGTTCTTTACAATGCCTCTTTCCAATGTCCTGTATTGCGAATTTTGCGGTTTCTGTAACGAACAAGAACTTCGGGATTATGCTGCTGTAATTCTTTAATGTCTTTTAACAAAACTTCTTTTATTGCAGCCGCAGCAGCATCGGGATTGGTGTGTGCGCCTCCTGGCGGCTCTTTAATGATTCCATTGATTACGTTAAACGCCATTAGGTCATTGCTGGATATTCTAAGCATAGCGGCAGCATCTTTTGCCCTGCTGGAATCCCTAAGCAAAATGGAGGCGCACCCTTCAGGGCTTATCACCGAATAGATGGCATTTTCCAGCATATACACTTTATCTCCCACACAGATGCCAAGAGCGCCGCCGGATCCTCCTTCACCAATGATAATGCAAATAATGGGAATTTTAAGACGGCTAAAATCACGCAGATTTCTGGCAATGGCTTCGCCTATGCCGCGTTCTTCAGCGCCAAGCCCGGGGTATGCACCTACGGTGTCAACAAAGGTAACAAGGGGCCGCTTGAATTTTTCCGCTTGTTTTGCAAGACGCAGGGCTTTCCTGTAGCCTTCTGGGTTAGCCATGCCGGCGTTTCGTTCGGCTCTTTGCTGCAAAGTACGGCCTTTTTGGTTGGCAATGACAGTAACCGGTCTGCCGTCAAGAAAAGCAAGGCCGCCAGTAATTGCAGAATCATCCCCAAAAGCCCTGTCTCCATGGAGTTCTGTAAAATCATCAAATATGCGGTTTATGTAATCCAATGAATAAGGCCGTTCAGGGTGGCGGGCAAGTTCCACGCATTTCCATGCACTTTCAGTTTGTGCCGCTTGCTGAATTTTATTTTCAAGAAAATCCATCTCGCTGGAAATTTCAATGCCTGCTTCTCTGGCAAGATTTGCCAGTTCTATCATTTTTTTTTGTAAGGATTCTTTGCTCATTTTACAGCCTCTCTTAGGTGAAAATCAATGAGCCTGGAAAGAAGTTTTCGCTGTTCGCTCCTTGGGCTAATAATGTCAACGAAGCCTTTTTTCAACTGAAATTCCGCCGTTTGAAATCCGGGCGGCAATTTTTGTTTGATTGTTCCTTCAATTACACGAGGGCCTGCAAAACCAATCAATGCGCCCGGTTCAGCAATGGTGACATCAGCCAGCATTGCAAAAGATGCCGTAACGCCGCCAGTGGTGGGATCGCATAACACAACAAAAAGAGGCAGGCCGGCATTATCAAGTTCTGCTGCTGCGCTGGATGTTTTTGCCATTTGTAGAAGAGAGAAAATGCCTTCCTGCATTCTCGCTCCGCCCGATGTTGCGTAAATTACAACAGGAAGTTTTTCTTTTACCCCTTTGAGCATTGCCCGGCATAATTTTTCTCCCACAACAGATCCCATTGAACCGCCCATAAAATTAAAAGACATTAATGCCAGCACCGTTTCTTTTCCTTCAATTGTGCATACGCCGGTAATAACCGCTTCTTTTATTCTTGCTTTCGCTTCAGCTTCGGAAAGTTTTTCTTCATAGCCGGTTAAATCAATTGGATTAAGCGGAAGAATATTTGCGGAAAATTCTTTGAAACTTCCCGGATCGGCCAGATAGGCAATTCTTTCAGCAGGTTCCATGCGGTAATGGTGTCCACATACAGGGCAGGTCCGAAGAGCATCGGCTATGGCTTTTTTATCCTGGGGAATTGTGCATTTCGGACAGACAGCTTTTTTTTCAATCATATAACACCTTCCATGCGATTAATATCCGGCGGATTACAATCCAATGGATTGTAACCCGTTGAATAATCAATGCCTTGAATTTCAAAACCATGTGCGGCAAAAAAATCTTGCTTAAATCCTGCAATATCGGTTTCTGTAAACACATTTTCACTGGTAACAGACAGCATTTTTTTTGCGGTTGCTTCCTGAACATCTTCCCGCATTTCCCAGTCGTCAATGCGAATCCGCCCTTCCTTGTCAACAGGAATCATAATCGGATTAACGCTTCCAGCAGCATAGAGCCTATCCCTGTACAGCCTTACAATCTGTTCGATGCAGCCTTCATGCAGACCCATTTCTTTCATTACCTTGAACAGGCAGGATACATACAATGGAATAACGGGAATTACCGCACTGGACTTGGTAACAAGGGCTTTGTTCACCGAAACCCATGCCCCGTCAATTTTTTTTGAATCCCTGTATTTCCTGTTAATTTTTATTGCTGTTCGTTCAAGGTCTTCTTTTGCTTTTCCAATAGTTCCGTTTTTATAAATGGGCCATGTGTGTTCCGGGCCAATGTAGGTATACGCTACTGTCCGTGCGTTAGGCGAAAGTAATCCGTTTTTATCAAGCGTTTCAATCCACAATTCCCAGTCTTCGCCGCCCATCACTTTTACCGTGTTAAATACTTCCTCTTCCGTTGCAGGTTCCACATTTACCGGCTGCATTGATCCGTCCATCATGTTAAGCGAAATTCCAGAAAAAGGCATTCCCAACGGTTTGATTACCGATTTATGCAAGATGCCTGTTTTTGGATCTGTTCTGACAGGAGAGGCAAGGGAATAAACNATAAGGCCAATTTTTGCGNGAATATTTGCTTTTTCTGCGGCTTTCCTTACGGCCAGAACGGTATCTGCTTTCATTTCGTCAGAAAAAGCATCNCCGTTTAAGGTAACGGAAACCAGGCCGGCATTTGATGCNTGGCGGTCAAAGGTTTGGTTGTTGTAAAATCCAGGCGTTGCCGTGTGTTTTTCNGATGGCGGTTTTTCAAGGCCAATGCCTACAGAAGCGGCCCCGTAACCAAAGGCTGCGGCGATGCGGCTTGCAAGCCCATAGCCGTTGGAACAGCCGATTATCAGCGCAAGTTTTGGCGTAAGGCCCTTCTTAGGCTGTAAGTTTTTCTTTGCAAATTCAATTTGCTGTATTGTTGCAATTGCGCATCCCAAAGGATGGCTGTTAAGGCAGATGTTGTTTCTAACCATTGGTTTAATTATCATTAAAAAACTCCTGGGGGCTGTCCGAGAAGTTGGTTACTTCTCGTCCAGCCCTTGTATTTTCTCCATTTTCTTGCGAAAATGTGCGAAAATACATATAAAAAGGAAGGTGTCCG
>WRNF01000349.1 GCA_009776715.1 Treponema sp.
AAAAAATATATGCCATTCCAAGAATAAATGCGGAAATAATCAACAGATATAATCCATTCATATTTTAATTATAGTATTTCTTTTTTCTTTTTACTAGGTTAAAAAAAGGTTAAAAAAAGCAAAAAAAAAGGATAAAAAAAGCAGTTAAACTTTCTTAAATCGTGTTATTTTTTAAAATTAACTATTGACAATGATTTAAAATTTCGTTATTTTTTAAAAGTAACCTTTGGGGGCGTAGTGAAGCTGGTTTATCACGCTGGCCTGTCAAGCCGGAAATCGCGGGTTCAAGTCCCGTCGCTCCCGTTTTAAAGNCANGGAACTCAAATTTAGCATTGCCAAGCTCCTGNGTTGCTCCGCAGNGAACCATTCTAAACCCTCGAATTACGGAGACCAATAAGGAGAAAGAACAGATCGCTTCGATTTTTACCGCCTGTCTGCGCCCGCCTGTGCGGACAGGCAAGCGGTTAATTTTAAAATGGAGAAAAGCTGTAGTTTTTTCACTGTAGTTTTTTTCACTTGACTGTTCTTTTTTAATATGCCATGATANAATAANTAGTGTTATAATACAAACTGCATTAAATAGAATTCCTTGCAAACAAGGAGTGGAAAACCGCAGATGCATCATAAAACACTATGATATGGTGTTATAAGCGCCCGGATGGTGGAATTGGTAGACACGCTGGTTTCAGGTACCAGTGCCTTCAAAAGCATGGAAGTTCAAATCTTCTTCCGGGCAAATTTTATAGGGTAGATATTCATGCCAGCCAGTACAAGGATTTTACCGGGCGCTAACTTTTGTCCGGTTGCCCTTTCCGATGAAAAACATGCGAAAAACATTGTTTTTGAGCATTTTATACTATGTAAACTCCTCGGAACCTTTCATTTCATTGAAAATAATCACCACAGATGAGGAAAGAGTGAATATAACAACAAGAAAAGCAATGAATTGTGATGGAAAATGATTACGGCTGATTAATAAATTGTAGGATCCGTGAATTATCACAGCAGAAAGAAAATTAGAGACAGATTTTATAGGCTTTTCTTTAAATTTGGTGATTGAAGATGCAACACGGAAACCACAAGCACCATGCAGAGGAGCAGCGGAAAACAAGCGCAGCATTGGAACAGCAGTACTGGAAATACCCAGCACCGTGCTTTCTAAAACAGTAAACCCAAAACCGGCGATAAGACCTGATGCACGTACCAATATTGTATTATTGATCGAATTTTGGAACCATTGCGTTTGTTTTATAATTATAAAGACAATTATTAACAAGATTAATCGGCTTAATTCTTCCGAAAAAGCAACCTGTATAAAATATTTATATAACATAGCCCATTTTTCTGTCCTCATTGAACCGGACGAAATAATAAATTCGCCCAACGATTTAAAATTGCTTTGAATTACTACGCCAGTAAAAAATGACACAAGCCCGGCAAACAGTGAAAGGGCATACAACGGCACTGGATAGGGATACCGGGCGCATTTAAACCAGATTAATACCGCAATGGCAGGAAGCGAGGAAACAAAAACTACGATAGTATAAAACATAATTCTGTTATAGCAGAAAAAAAGAAAAGAGCAAATATTTAAAACATTGCTAAATAAATAAGCCTCTGTGCCGCGAAGCTACCCTCCAATGAAGCCGACTAGGAGCCTGTCGGACTTGTAGATTTTAGTGGTTAAAAACCACTAAAATCTCCGATATTGGGGCTCCTTACGGAGTTTGAGCGGTAAAAATCGTGCTTTGGCACGATTTTTTGCATTGAGTTAGACAAAGTCCGACAAACTCCTAGGAGTCCAAAAATCGATGGTTTTTACAGTCTTCTATTGAATATGCCTTCTATTGAATATGCCTTCTATTGAATATGCCTTCTATTGAATATGCCCTCTATTGAATATTGCTCAGAGTTTCAATATATTAGACTAATGGCTGCAGGTTGGAATAATTGAAAAACTCGTTAATTAAGGCATTTTTAGGCCTTAGGGGAAATCCGCGGGCCTGTGTATATACCGAACTGCTTTGGGGGCTTTCTCTAAATCTTTGCAATCCTTACACATCGATTTATATGCTGGCACTGGCATTGGATGATGCTCAAGTAGGGTTTGTAGCTACAGTAACATTAATTTCGCAGCTTGTATTTGCATTTTTCAGCGGACCTATCATCGACAAGATTGGAAGGCGAAAAGCTTTGCCTGTTTTTGATTTTATTGCATGGTGCATTCCCTGTATTTTCTGGCAGCAGGCTAAAAGTATATGGTATTTTCTTGTAGCGGGTTTATTAAACGGCGTTATGCAAATATCAGCTAACGCATGGGACTGCCTGTTTGTGGAAGACACAGAAAAAAGCAAAATTACCGGCAATCATTCACTGGTGGTAATATGCTGGCAGCTCTCTGTTTTTTTTGCGCCTATCTCGGCTGTCCTCTTTTCCCGGTTTTCGCTGGTGCCTGCTATCCGCATACTTTATCTGAACGCATTTGTAATAATGAGCCTGAAAATAATATTGTTATACAAATTTTCAAGAGAAACCGAAATGGGAAAAATTCGCATGGAAGAAAGCCGCGGAAAAAATATTTTTAAACTTGCCGGCGGCTACGGAGGAGTGCTGAAGGTCTTTGTCAAATCACGGGAAACAATTTTTGCTCTTGCCATTACAATTTTAGTAAAAATTGTTGCAATGATTAATAATACCTTTTGGCCGGTTATTGTAAGCAAAAAATTGTTAGTGCCGGATTATTTTTTGCCTTTCTTTCCCATTATTAAATCCGGAATATCAATTTTTTTCTTTTTGCTTATCGTGCCCCGTTTAACAAAAGGTCTTTTAAAAATGCCTTTGCTTGCAGGATTTGGCAGTTTTTTTATTGGTCAAACAGTCCTCATTTTTGCGCCTGTTCAATATCCTGTCAAATATATCGTGCTGTTTATATCATTTATCTTTGATGCCTTCGGCTCTGCCTTTTTGCTCATGCTTTCCCGATCCCTTGTTTCACTGTATGTAAACGAATTGGAACGTGCCAGAGTCCATGCTATTTTGAATATGATTATATTAGCGGCAACTGCCCCGTTTGGCTGGATTGGGGGCCTGCTTTCCGGCTTTTCCCGTGATTATCCCTTTATGCTTAGCATTTTTTTTCTGGGAACAGGGTTTATTGTTACATTGATTGCTTACTCAAAAAAAGGCTTAGTAAATGAAGAAAGCAGACGGAGGTAAGCAACCGCACAGCATTCGCTGCGAACCAACTCTTTGGTAACTTTCGAGAAAGAACAGATCGCTTCAATTTTTTACCACGGAGGACACAGAGGGGAAC
>WRNF01000350.1 GCA_009776715.1 Treponema sp.
AACGCCCAGGTCCTTTAAATAGGGGATTTTTTCCATTACCCCCCGGTATGTCCCCGAAGCGGAAACTTTTGCGCTTGGATGTTTTGTAAAGCCTTTTACATGTGTTTCGTAAAGGACGCTGAAACGAAGCGGGTAGTTAAGCGGGCGATCTCCCTGCCAGTCAAAGTCATCGTTTATGACTATGCAGCGGGGTTTGGTAAATATGTCATCGGTATACGAATAGGAGAGATCCTTGGATTCCGCATAATGATCATATCCTGTTGAAGCTTTAAGATCCCAGTTTGAAAGATCGGTCAGCTCCTTGGCATAAGGATCGAGCAGGGTTTTATTGCTGTTAAAGCGAAGCCCCTTTTCCGGGATGTACGGCCCTTCCGCCCGGTACAAATAACAGGTGTGTTCCTTTAAGCCAGGAATAAAACAGTGCCAGATATCACCTGTGCGGTTAATTTTGGGATCAAGTTTGATTTCTTTAAAGAGGCTTCCGGGTTCAGGTGATTCCAGCAGAATCAGGGTTACCGCCGTAGCATGCCTGGAAAAGACGGCAAAATTTACCCCCTTTTCGGTTAAAGTGGCCCCAAGCGGCAGGGCTTTGCCGTTTTCGACGGTAAAATTACCGAAGGACATAACAAAAGTATAGCATACCTGTTCGATATATCCAGCCTATAGAAAGACACATTCAGGAATCCCTTGCCGCCCGGAACAGTTTTACAAAAGTCTCCGGCGCAATGTCCCTGGCGCCCAAAGCTGTTTTGTATGGTAATGGCATTCCAAAATCCAAAAAATTAAAACCTGTTTTTTCCAGCCATTGGGCCATTAGAATTATTTGAACTGTTCCGGAATTGTCCTCTTCGTAATAGCCTGAGTAGCTGGTATAAACCCTTCCCGTTACTATGCCAATTTCGCCGGCTTTTAGTTTCCCTTCCCGGTATACTGCAAAAGAAATTGGCAACGGATGCCAATGTTCGTATAAAAAGGAATTTTTAAACATTTCTTTTAAAGCGCTTACAAGAGGTGGTGTTAACCAGGATGCGCCATGGGTTTCGACGCATTTTTCAAGTATTAAATCAAAATCCGTGTTTACTTTAAGTTCATATTTACTAATGAGTGACCGTATACTTTTTTTAATATGCAATTCCGGAAAAAATAATACGGAGCGTATAAGGTGAAGCTTAGGCAGCAGAATAAAAAATGGTTCACTAATTTCATCTTCGTTATTTAACTCCATGGACATTACCAAAAAACCAGCTCTCATTAGCTGTCCCAAAAACTTCTCATTAAAACTTACAGAGATGCAAAAGTCTTCGCTGTATCCGGTTTCCAGCAGAAAATCGACAGTTAGATCACAATCGTCTCCAGGGTTAATTAAAATGTGGCCTGATTGCAGGTATCTTGGGCGTAACGGCATTGTATTACAGGAAATTATATCATGTAAACATTATTCATTAAATATTGTACTTGTTAATATGAAAAAAATATGGTATAAAATAGCATAACATTATGGGAAATTATAAAAAAACAGTTTTGGTTAGTCATGCTTGTTGATAGAAAAACTGTATTCCTGGTTGATGACGATTTAACAAACCTGACAATCGGAGACAATACACTTTCCGCATTTTATGATGTATTTACTTTTAACTCTGCATCTTTGATGTTTAAATTGCTTGAAAAACACATTCCTGACATGATTCTTCTGGATGTGGAAATGCCGGAGATGAACGGGTATGCTGCAATTAAACTTTTAAAAGAGAATTCCAAAAACAGATTTATTCCTGTAATTTTTTTAACGGCAAAAAACGATGCTGAAAGTGAATTGGAAGGTTTATCACTGGGAGCAATTGATTATATAATCAAGCCGTTTTCTCCTCCGCTTTTGCTTAAGCGCATAGAATTACATTTACTTGTTGAATCTCAAAGAAAAGAACTAATTGAATTTAACTCTAACCTTCAGGGGATGGTGGAAGCCAAAACCAAAACGGTAGTTGAATTGCAAAACGCTGTTTTAAAAACCATGGCGGAACTTGCAGAATGGCGTGATAATATAACCGGCGGGCATATTGAAAGAACTCAAAATTATCTTGGTGTGCTGCTTGGTGAATTGCTTCACCGCGGCCTTTACAGGGAAGAAACATCAATGTGGGATATTGATCTTGTGCTGCAGTCAACACAGCTGCATGATGTCGGAAAAATCGTGATACACGATAATATTCTTCAAAAGCCAGGTAAACTAACCGAAGAAGAATTTGAAATAATAAAAGGACATGTAAAATTTGGCGAGAAGGTAATAGACAAGATAAAAAAAAGTACAACAGAGCAGACGTTTTTGGATTACGCAAAAGTATTTGCGGGGACACATCATGAGAATTGGGATGGAACAGGTTATCCAAGGGGATTAAAAGGACAGGATATTCCGCTTTTGGGAAGGTTAATGGCGATAGTCGATGTCTATGACGCACTTGCGTCCGAGCGGCCGTATAAAAAAGCATTTACGCATGAGGAAGCAGTAAAAATTATTGCAGAAAGCAGCGGCATTCGTTTTGACCCTGAAATTGTTGAATTGTTTTTGAATGTTTCCGGAAAAATCAACAATGTTGCAATGCTAAACAGGGAAATAGAATTGATAAACAGAGAAAACGAAAATTATATATAATTTTTTATTTTTAAGGAGGAAATAAAAAATGGAAAATGTATTTGTGAATAAAATGGATCATGGTACTTTTAGATGGGAAAACCTTGGCAATGTAAAAGAAGGCCGCAGTGTTTTAGGTGAGGAAATGCCTGTTCTGGTTTACAGGTTAATGCAATTTACCATGCTTGATGTACTAGCCCGTGAATTTGGCCGGGAAAAAGCAAATGGTTTTCTGCGCAATGCGGGTTTTCTTGCCGGAAAGGAATTTACAAAAAACATAATGGATTTATCCGTGCCATTTGAAAAATTTATTGCCAATTTACAAAAGACCCTGCAGGATCTTAAAGTAGGAATATTGCGCATTGAGTCCATTGATGAAGGCTCAGGCGAAATTATACTTACGGTTTCCGATGACCTTGATTGCAGCGGACTTCCGATTACAGGCGAAACTGTCTGTGATTACGATGAAGGGTTTATAGCCGGTATTCTTCAGGTATATACCGGCAAAGACTATATTGCGAATGAAATTGACTGCTGGGCGAATGGCGCCAGGGTGTGCAGGTTTAAATGTACAGTTTCATGACAACTTCATGACATTATGAAAGAATGTGAAGATCCCTTAAAAGCATTAGCCGGAAGGCTCTTTGAGTTTTTGCGGGATATTATTTATAAGTCCTCTG
>WRNF01000351.1 GCA_009776715.1 Treponema sp.
TAACGGAGATATACCGGCAAGAGGTCGCTGTCTAGTTTCGGCTGCTCTGTCGCAAAGTTTTTCATATTGATTTTTTAGCTGGTTTTTTTGGTTTACCTATTTCTACCTTGCAAATTCATCGGGCTTTTTTTTGTAGTTTTCCATGTTTCCCCTCTTCTTGTTTTTTCCCCTTTTTTTATAAGGGACAAAACATGAAGGGTCTTTTTCATAGTCTTTCATTCTTTCTTCAACCATTATAATTTCTGCCGGGCTTGCTTGCTCTATGGTGTAAAGCGGCTCCGCAAATTCTGTTAAAAGCGGTTTTAATATTTGGAGTTTTCTTTCCGGCATTTTGGCAATGTAGCCCTGTAATTCTTTTTCGCGCCGTTCCGCCTTAAACAAAATAGCGGCGTTGGCGGGATCGTTTCCCATAAGCTCCAATAATTCCGCAGCGGCATCGCGGGCCCGTCCTACCAGAACATCGAGCGATTCGGATTCCAGAATAAGCCCTGGTATGTCTTCACTGGTGCAGTACCATACTTGGGCTTCATTGTCCCAGTTCATTATAACTGTGTATTCATTCATAGATTAAATTTCCTCTCCTCTTATTTGTTTTTTTTAATGGCGGTCTGCCTTTTCCTAATGTATTACAAATGGCTTTATAAGCTGATTCATCATATAAAGATTTTGATGTTACTGGCTTTATTTTCTGCCTGAATAAACGTACTTTAATAACATTGACAGAAGTATTTAATTTTTCTGCCATATCTTCAAGTGTGTAATATGTACCTTTCATTTTCATATTCCTAATTATCGCATATTTAAATAAAAAATGTAACCTAAAATTATATTTTTTTTAAAATACTTGTTTTTACTATACATAAGGCAAGTAAAAACAAGCTTTTTTCAAAAATATTTTAAAAACCTGTTGACATTAATGTAATAATTCGTTACATATTAATTAGAGATTAAAACTTATCTGTAGAAAAATTACAGATGAGTAGGAGAATTTTATGTACAAGGAAATGGCTAGGAGTTTGTCGGACTTTGTCCAATTCAATGCAAAAAATCGTGCAAAAGCACGAATTTTACCGCTCAAACTCCGTAAGGAGCCCCGTTTATCGGAGAATTTTGTGATTTTAATCGCAAAATTCTACAAGTCCGACAGGCTCCTAGAATAATATTTAAATCTATAAATGGGCCCAATAAACTATTGTATCCTGTGAATTCATTTCATTTGAGGAAAAACGAAGTGTTATCAATAGATTCATTAATTGATTTTTGTGATATTGATATTCATACAATAATTAATATCATTCAAAAAGGAGATTCGCCTTTTGATGGAGATGAAAGTTTCCTTTATTTTCTTGCAGATTCAAATATTGAAATACAGAAACGATTTTATGAAAAAGGAGGAGTTTTAGGTTGTGCTCATTATGATGATGATGTAGAACTAGACACATTTGAAATATTCAGTGAATATCTTACTAAATGGAAACCAGACCCTTTAACAAGCCGTTTTACGAAAGAAAGGTTTTCAAAATTATTCTTTGATTTAGTGATTAAAGGAATGATATTATTTCCTTTAGTTAAAAAAAATGATATGGTATAGTACTTAGCACTTCGCATAACAAACGGTTAACGCTCCGGCGGCGACAAGTGCTGTCATCAACCTACTGCATTTCCTTTTTAGACTTGCAAACTTCGGCAAGCCGCATAACCTCGGAGCGCTGCAAGCGGTCTTTAGGGACAGAAAGCCCCAGGGATTCCCAGCGGCGGATCTTGTTGTGCCATATATCCAAATAAACTTTTTCCTTATGTATCCTTATGCTTACTCCCATAAACCCCTCCTCCAGTGCAAATTTTGCAGGCTACATATATGCTACATACAGGCTACATAAAAGCATAAAACATAATGAAAAATAACGCAATACAATGAAACAAAAAGAATAACGGTTTTTTAACGCAGGTGGAATATTTTTAACGGTTATATCCGCTAATTCCTTGCTACGTATAGAATTACACAACAAAATGAAACAAAACAAAGCATAAAAAAAGCCGCCCTTTCAGGCGGCCAGAACTCCCCCGCGCGGATTCGAACCACGGACCCAGTGGTTAACAGCCACTTGCTCTGCCAGCTGAGCTACAGGGGAATGTGTTTTAAAATATAGCTTTTTTTAAAAAAATTGTCAAGCGGAGATCAAAAAATTTTTCTTATTTTGTGGCAATGTAAGATAGTAATGGCACAGATTCCGAATCTGCATTCATTGTAAAAGCATTGTTGTTTTTATCCAGTATTGATAATACAATAAAACTGTGGCAGAAGTTTTTAAACTCCTTAATAAAGTAAAACATTACCCGTGGGGGTCTGTTAGCCTTATTCCGCAGTTTCTGGGCAGGGAAGAAAACACTGAACCCTGGGCTGAAATCTGGATGGGCGCATATCCTGGCTTTTCTTCGCAAGCGGAACTGGCGGGCGGGGAATGCGGCCTTGATGAGCTTATTGTAAAAAACCCAATCCATTACCTGGGAGAAAAAGCAGCGAGAAAATACGGAATTCTCCCGTTCCTCTTTAAGGTGCTGGCGCCGGATAAGCCAATGTCTATTCAAGCGCATCCCAGCATGGCTCAGGCGAAGGAGGGCTTTGCCAGGGAAAATGCAGCAGCTTTGCCGCTGTATGCCCATAACCGCAATTACAAGGATGCCAACCACAAGCCGGAAATACTGTGCGCTATTGCACATAATGGCCGCAATTTGCCTTTTATTGGGTTATGCGGATTTCGAAATCCGCAGGAAATTCATTCCCTGCTTTCAGCTTTTCTGGAAACAGATGCTGCGGCTCCGTATTATGGAAATTTGCAGAAAAATTTTATCACCCTGTTGCAGGCGCTGAAAATACCCGATCCTTCTTCTGCACTAAAGGCCTTTTTTATTGCGTTGTTCAATCTTTCCCCGCAGGAACGTGAAATTTTAACTACAAACGCACTGAGTCTAAATACGTTATGCGCCATTAGCAAAAAAAACAGCAGCCTGCTGTCTTCGGATGGGGATGAAATACAACTTATACAGAATTTTGCCGCATTATACCCTGGAGATCCAGCGGTAATTTCGCCGCTGTACCTTAATGTGTTCCGCCTTGAACAGGGCGAGGCAATTTTTCTTGAAGCAGGAATTCTCCACGCATATTGCTGCGGTTTTGGCATTGAATTGATGGCTAATTCCGACAACATATTAAGGGGAGGGCTTACTAATAAATATATTGATGTTCCTGAACTGATTAATATTTTGGATTTTAATCCATACATTCCAAAAATTATTAA
>WRNF01000352.1 GCA_009776715.1 Treponema sp.
CCCTGGATGAAACTATGGCCATAATTTTTGAAGACGCTGCGGGAAACCGCTCTGAATTAAAGGACTGGCATTTTATCATTGATGAAGAAACCGATATTCCTGTTGTGTATATCATTCTGCCGATGGAAAATGAAATTATTACCAACGATTTTATTGTATCCGGCGTTATGTACGATGACGATAAAATTAAACAGATATATTGGCGCATAGACGACGNCGAGGAACAGGTACTGGAAGCGGACAACGCGTTTTCNATNCCGGTGAGCCTTNCAAGTTTAAACGATAACGAACACACCATAACGGTTATTGCGGAAGATGTGTTNGGCGTAAAAAGCGGGCCGGTTGACAGAACCTTCCGGGTTTCGCTGGCNGAACCGACGGTGGCGGTGCTGCTTCCCGAACTAAATACCATTGTAAAAGAAACAGTGCTGATTGCCGGCACTGCCGCCGATAAAAACGGCATCAGCAAAATACAGGTCTCGCTGGACAACGGCAATACCTTCAACGATGCAAAAATTCTGGAAGGAGCGGCTGCCCCGGATGCAGAGGAAGGCGAAGGCGCCGGTGCCGAAGGCAGCGAGATTACCGAAACCATTCAGTGGGAGTATCAGTATAATTCAAAAATATTTAAAGACGGCACCAACGTGGTTTTTGTCCGCGCTTATGATGCTTACGGCATTTCCGCCATGTATTCCAGCCTGGTAAACATAGACAACACCGCTCCGGAAATAGTGGTAGATTCCCCGGCAGACGGGATTATTACCACCGGCAAGGTGTACATTACCGGAAGAACCGTTGATCTTAACATGGACAACATCGCGATAGAACTGCGCAGCCTGTCGGACACCGCAGTTCCCGATCATCTTAAAACACGCAAGCTGGAACCGGCGCCGATGTTGATGGAAACAATGGATTTATCCGAACTTGAAGACGGCATCTATAACATCGAGATTTGGGCAATTGACAAAGCGGAAAATATTACCCGCGTTTCGCGGAACATTGAGCTTGCGCGGGAAACCCGGCTAAACTTTGTAGACATACTGTATCCTCTGGAAGGCGAATACCTTCAGGGCAGTTTTAACCTTTACGGTTACGCCGGCGGCATGGATGCAATTGAAACAGTTGCCATTACGGTGAACGGCCGGCAAATTGATACTGCCGAAATAAGCGAGGGCGGGTATTTCCGTTTCCCATTGTCCGGCGAACAACTGGCGGCCGGGCAAAACGAAATTATAGTTTCCGGCAATTTCTCTGGCAGCGGGACAGTGCAGTCGCCGCTGCGCAGTTTGTCTTACAATCCTGTAGGCGCCTGGGTAACCATCGACAGCCTTAACATTGGCGATTTTGCTTTTGAACGGCCCTGGTTTACCGGGCGTGCCGGCTATGCCTTAAGCGAAGAGGACGAGGCAATTTTGGCGGACAAAAAGGCCAAAACTGCCGCAAAAAATGAAGTGCGCGCAAAAACCCTGGACTATACCGACATTAGTTTCGACAACGGCAGCACTTTCTTAAAGATCAGCAAAAGCAGGGATAAAGAAAGCGACTGGCGCTACCGGCTGGAAACAGGGGAAATGACCGAGGGCATACATTACATCATCGTCCGGGCAAACATGAAAAACGGCGATGCCGCCATTACCCGCACCCTTGTGCAGGTAGACAAAACCCCTCCGTACATACGGCTTATTTCGCCGGAGGCCAACGGGCGCTATAACCAGGAATTGATGTACACCGCCATGGCATCGGACGATGTCGGGCTTTCCAGCATGACCTACCATCTGCGCAAGGGCGATAAAATGGCCTACGAAATACCGGGCTTTATTAAGGGCCTGTACTTTGAATTTACCCTTCCGCCTTTCATAAAGCAAATTTTTAAAAAGTCCTCCGGCGTCTTCGGAGGCGCCACCTACATGGACTTTAATTTAGGCCTTAGTTTCTTTGACGATAACGTTAAAGTGCAGATTGGCTACGGGTTTATGACCCAAAAAATATTTGACAGCATGTATGAGGATAAGGATGATATGCGTTACGGCGGCCATGTGCTTGGCTTAAAATTACTGGCCAATATTTACACGCTGCCCTTCGGCGCAATGATTGGCCCGGACTGGGAATGGCTTAGCGCATCCTTTGCCCTTGGCGCCAATTTCTCGCTTTTTAGCGTAGCGCAGAGCGGCAATCCCACATGGATGAGCGCTATTCTGGCGCAGATTGAATTCCCCAAGGTAACCATCCCAAAGCGCAGCAATCTGCGCACCTTCAGTTTATTTACCGAAGGGCAGTTGTGGTTTATTCCAACGGATGTAAACGCTAAAGCAAATGACATTAAAGTTGTTATTCCCCATATTGTTTTGGGGTTAAGAATGTATATCTTTTAATTAGAGAGGTAAAAATATGCGGTATAGTTTTAGAAAATTATTTTTAGCAAAATTTTCATTGGTTTTTTTCGCGGCGGCAGTTGTTTTTTTAACTGCATGCGACAGTCCTGTGTCATTGGGTAAAAAGGTTCCCTTGCCCAGCGGCGGGCCGGAAGTTAATATCCCTAAAGATTCACCTGAAAGCCAGCCTGGCTCTTTTTTACAGGGTTCCAACAATCCCATTCAGCTTGACGTTGACCGAAAAAACGGCATTAGGCAGGTGGAGATGGAAATAGAATACTATAAAGACGGAATAAAGCAGGATCCAAAAAAGATTCCAGCCACTTGGGATGAGGATCTGGGAAAATATGTCGCCGATATAGACACTTCGGGAATGGACGATGGGCAAATAACCGTCAGGGTAATTGCAGAAGACAATAACGGCAACAAAACAATAACCACCGACATTATCTATACCGTTAAAAACAAACCTTCGTATGTTGCAATAAATATCCCCGGGCCTAAAGGTTCTGTGCCGGAAAATGTAAATGAATACGGTTCTTCTGAGTTAACTGAATCTGAAATTATTGATGAAAAAGAATCATTTCCGGAAGTGGTTATCGGCGATTTCGTTTTGGGAATGTTTGAAGATATTGCCGGGCTTGAGCAGGGTTATCCGCAAATTAAGGTTTGGCAAGGCGAAGATGAGCCGAGTCTTTACACGGATAATGCCGGATGGGAAAATGTAAGCCGCCCTGATCTTGACGGGTCTGAAGGCTGGGTGCCAATGGATGTCGGCACCATTATGTCAGATAAAGTTGAACGGGGAGGAACCTTTAGGTATTATCTGAGGCGCCGCTATCCTGACGGAACCTATATGGCAAAAGGAAATGATCTCCCTATCAGCAAAGAGGGAGCTTACCATATTAAACTTAAA
>WRNF01000353.1 GCA_009776715.1 Treponema sp.
TGCACATTTACTGCAAACAGAAAAACGCATACCCTGAAGTAGGTTACTGTGAGGCTCGGCTGAGGCAAACCTGCCCGCTTAATAGGGACTGCCATTCCGCTGCTGTGCCGTAACTTGCTATTAAGCGGTCAGTTTCCCTCAGCCACTCAAGTTCCCCGGTACTGGGTATGCGTTTTTCTGCCGTTGCGGTAAGCCTGCATTCGCTGAGTAGGGGGGCGGTAGCTTTTTTTAAGGAATGGCTGTGAAAATTTTGCCTTGCAAAATTTTCATTGCATATTTACTGCAAAACAGAAAATGAATACCCTAAGCCTGCAAGCATGCCTGACTGCTTGTCGGCAGACATTGCAGGCAGGCGCACGGAAGCTTCAATTTTTTTCCGCATTTATTAATTCGATAATCTTATTGGATTCCAGCGAGACAGTAATTATTTTCTTTATAAGACTGACAATTGCATCTTTGTATTGAGAATAGTCATAGATATTGAATTTTTCTGAAACAACAGGGTCATCTATTTTTTTTGTTTTATACTGGTCGATTATCCATTCCAGGGCTGAGCGCTGGCCCAAGCGGTAATTTAGGACATCCGAAGGAATGCCTGTAATATTTATATCATCTATGATAATTTGCCCGGCTGTTTTATCGTATTTAAATTGTTTATGCGGAACACTGCTCTTTATCTTTGTTATATGCACAGGATGCTCCTTTGCTTTTTCAAAGTTCATGTGCAGGGTTATAAGCGATTTTCCCCATGCGGCATAGTTATGAAAATTTTTGTAAAAAGGCACGCGCGGCGTGTTTCTTCTTAAATCTTCTTTGTATTTTAAGGCATACCCCGGATCATGCAAAACTGCATACACATAAAAGAAAATATCCCTTTTTGTAATTGTAGAATCTTTGTAATAATCAATAAATGTTTTTAATGCCCAATCGGTAACATTGGGTGTTTTCTTTTTTGATTTATTCAAAATGTACATAGGAATGCATTGGCCTTTTTCTATACAATCTAAATTAGGAATATATTTTGAAGCCAGCAAAGAAAAACCGTGATTATGCCCTTTGCCGGAAAAAGCTATATAAATATTATTCTCTATGCTTAAACAGTCTAAATGTTTTATATTAAACCGGTCTACCAAAACTGCGCTGGAATAGCAGTATTTTTTTATGAACGGACGAAACAGGGAGTGTACAATTTTTTCATCTGCATATTTTTCTTTTAAGCTGCGGTTATATTTATTAACAAGGTCCCTGCTCCATTTTATGGAAGCATCCCTTTTTTTGCTGATTATGCTCTTGTTATACGATTTGATAAAATATTTTACCTTTTTTATTAAATTCTGCCTTGAAAAATCGAAAACCCAGTCATTTCTATTGCTGCTGATTCCAGGGGAACAATCATGGAAAACAGCGTTTTCCGCAGTATTTTTTGCGGCAAGCGGCATAAGGGATTCATAATCCGTGTCTGTTATGTTTACCCAATTGTTTTTTTTGTCGGGGTAAATTCGTTCCCATTGAATTGTGTTAAGTTTGCTGTGTTTTAGAAAATAAAGCTTTTCGTCTCTTGGCTGCGCATCCTGCATGGCATAGTAGTGAATGACAGGCTTAATTTGTTTGTCTTTGGGGCTTTTCACCGCAAACATTATTGCCGCGCCTGTCTGTATTCCAAAAATGTTGTGTTTTGTGCCGGAGATGCGGGGGTTTTTCCGCACATCGCTTTGAGTGTCAATTATGTACAGGTAATCAAATTCCCTGCTTATCACGCTTCTGAAACCGTCGGTGTTAATGGCGTCAATAAAAGACCGGTTGCTGACAAAAGCGATGATGCCGCCGTTCTCATTGTCAATGCGGTCCATTGCCCAGCGGTAAAAACGGAAATACATGTCTTCATATTTTTTCTTTTGTGCGTTGCTCTCTGCGGTAAAAGTTTCCCTTATCCGCTTGTCTATTTTTGGGTATGTCCGGTTGGCATTCTGGTTATTGTAATTTTTTTGGTTGGCGTTATACGGCGGGTTGCCGATAACCACGGATATTTCTGTATCATTCTGGTTTTTTATCCGCTTGGCGTTTTCTACGCTTACAACATCTATCAATTCAACATTCCCATAAGGGTCAACCTTATAGTACGCATTATCCAGCGTGTCAATGTAGCAAATATTGGGGTATTCAATGTATTCATTCATTTTTTGCCAATAAATGTATTCAATATTCAGGTTGGAAACATAATAGGGAAGTATGGCAACTTCATTGGCAAATATTTCGTGAAGGTATTTTTCTTTTAATTTTAACGGAGGAATATATTCAATAATTTCTGTAATAAATGTTCCGGTTCCTGTGGCCGGGTCTATAATTTTTACGTTTTTTTCCGCTAACCCTGTGTTAAAATGTTTTGCCAAAAGCTCATCGGTAACCCGAACCATAAAATTAACTATCGGAGTTGGGGTGTATATTACCCCCATACGGTCCGCTGCTTTCGGGTTATAGGACTTGTAAAATTCTTCATAAAGCGTTTTTAGAAAATCCTGTTTTTCGTGATAGTCAATTATCTGAGAGGCGGTTATGGCAATAGTGTTGTAAAAATGTTTATTTTTGTCTTCAAACTGTTTCCGTTTTTCCCGGGTAAAAAACGTCCGCACTATTTCATCTATGGACCGGGCTATGTTATTTTCCTTGAAAAAATCCGCTTCCCTCAGTACCGCCGTAAATAATTTATCGGTGATCATGTGCTGTATTAATATTTCCCGTATGTCTTCAAACAAAAAATCGGGGTTAATTTCTTTTTGGCATTGTTCCAGAAAAATATTTGTCTTGGCTGTAAAGCTGCTGATTGATTTTGCTGCATCAATCTCGTCTTTGCACCATAGCACAAGGTTTGGCAGGTCTGTTTTGAACTGTTTAATTGCCGCATGAAATTGATATATTTCCTGGCGTTCAAAATCAATAAACGACTTAAGCAATTGCTCCAGTTGCAGGTCGCAAGACATGTCTATCCGCATTACCTCAAGATGGTTCTGAAAAAGAACGGCGCTTATTGAATTTTCAAATATTGTATTGATTAAAGGATAGTGTTTTCTTATTTTGTCTTCAATTTCCTTGTCAAGATTGTCTTTTGGGTCTTTTGCCTCGTAATAACCGTAAGACAAGCGGAAGCGGTCTTTAAGCGTGGCATCCGGATAAACAGTTGTGCCTTGCGGGGTCCTGTACTCAAGTTCTTCCACCAGTTTAAGGTTTTTGTCTTCTGCATAATCATTTACCAGGCCGATAAAACAGCGCTTTATGGCAGTTTC
>WRNF01000354.1 GCA_009776715.1 Treponema sp.
TTCCCTGTTCCCTGTTCCCTGTTCCCTGCTCACTGTTCCCTAGCCCCTGCTCCCTGATCCCTGATTCCGGTGCGGCGTAATCTTCAAACAGCATTTTCTGGCGTTTTTCTACATAATTAAATACCGGCAGATCGGTGATGCGTTTTCGCATATTGGTGTATTTATTGCAGCGGCCGCCAAACATATATGTATGGCCGTTTACGTTTAATACCTGAATAGGGCATAAATTTTCGCAGGACTGGCATTTAAAGATTTTTTCGTATCCTATTTCGCGGTCTAAAATTGCGTCAATGTTGATGTCCTGGTTAATGCCCTGTTCTTCAGGAAGAAGGGCCTTTGTTTGAAGAACTTCCTTGTTTTTACGCTTGGCCAGCAATGCCACGCCAAAACAGCCCATCAGTTCCGGCGAAGGGGGAACAAGTATTTCCCTGTCAAGAAGCATGGCAAAAGCCAGCGGCACTGCGGGATTTTTTGCAACGCCGCCCTGCAGAAAAATTTTTCCGCTGATGCTGCGGTTGCCCACGACGCGGTTAAGATAGTTGGATACGATTGAACAGACAATTCCTGCGGTAATGTTTTCCCTGCTGGCCCCCTGCTGAACCGCTTTGCGTATGTCGCTGTTTATAAAAGCCGAACAATGTTCGCCGAATTTCAAGGGGGCATCGGCGTTAAGCGCAATCGGGCCAATGTCTTTGGCATTGTGTATCGAAAGATCGCCTGCGGCGGATTCTTCCAGAAAAGAGCCGGTGCCGGCGGAACAGGCCTCGTTCATGGCGTAGTCAATGGGAACGCCGTTTTTTAACAGCACGTACTTTGCGTCCTGTCCGCCAATTTCAAAAATTGTTTCAACTTCATTGTCAAAAAAAGTTGTGCCCGCCGAATGGGCGATAATCTCATTGTACACGCCGGGAGTTTCCAGAAACACGCCGAGAATTTCGCGGCTGGAACCGGTGGTTGCCACAAGGCCGATATTCACATATTTCCCGCCGGTATCGGCAATTACTTTCTCCTGAATGACCGCAAGACATTCTTTGAGCGCCTTTACCGGATCGCCGTGAGTGCGCCCGTAGTGGCTGGCCGCAATTTCGTCAGTTTCCATGTCAACCAGGCAGGCCTTGGTAGTGGTGGAACCGCCGTCAACGCCAAGGATGTAACGCCCGTTAGCCTTGACTTTAACGCCCGGTTTTTCAAAAAAGCGCACCTTGTCTTTCCAGTCCCGCAGCGCGCCCAGTGTTCCAAAACGAATTTCATTAGGCTTAAGGAGTTTTTCCGCAGAAGGCAATACGCTTCCGGACCGGGAAGCAAGCGCAGCGGCGCCCAGGGCCTCAAAGACCGATGCGGTTTCGGGAATGATAAACTCAATCTTTGGCGCTTTTTCCCGAATAAAGCGGATTATGTGCCGGTTAAGGGTAATGCCGCCGGTTAACACGGCCTTTCCCTCGCTTATTTTAGCCCGTTTTAAAAAATCGATAACTTTTACGGCCATTACATCTGACAAGGACAGCACAATGTCGTCCTTTGACGCTTCCTGTTTGTTTAATCGGTGGGTACAGTCGCTTTTCATAAACACCGAACACCTTGTAGACAGGGCATGCACCTTTGCGGTATCGGAAATTTTTTCAATGTCATCAAAGCTCATGTCCATGCGGGCAAGCTGCTGTTTAAGAAATTCCCCCGTGCCGCTGGCGCATTTATTGCCGGAAAAATTGTTAATAATTTTTCCCTCGGCATCCAGTGAATAGACAATGAGGTCCTCGCCGCCCATGCTCACTACCGCATCGGCTTTTATGCCCAGCTTTTTCAGCGCCGCCTCTACGCAGAGCGGCTCCAAAGTGCCGGAAAGGTCAAACATAAAACGGCCTTCGTTGCCGGTTACTAAAGCAGGAATCCCCTGCGGCACNTTTCCNTCGGCCAAAAGTTTATGCACCGCCGCGCTAAAATCCCCTTCGTGCGGAACCGATGCGCTCCAAACAATGGCCCCGCTCCCTTCGATGCTGTTTTCAAGCAAAACCATCTTTAAACTGGTTGAGCCGATATTAATTCCTAGTGATTGCATGATACCTCGTGCTGACATTTCTGTAAGTTTTGTCAATTATAGCACGATCCTCGCTTTATGTCAACATTGCATTGCAGATGATCTCTATAGCGGGGGCTTGTTTATAACTTCATTTAGCCGCCCTGAGTTAATAATAACCACGGAGGGCACATAGTATAAACCACGGAGAACACGGAGAAGAATAATGAATATTTTATTTTTTTCCTCCGTGTCGCATCGTAGATGCGCTCTCCGTTTTCCCCTCTGTGTTCTCCGTGGTTAAAAAATCTAATCGATCTGTTCTTTCTAGAAAGTTACCAAAGAGTTGGTTCGCAGCGAATGCGGCGCGGGGCTTGAATGCAAATCCGATAGAAATACTTTATAATGAATATGGGAGCAACATAGTAAATGTATTTCATGTTATGCCATGTCAAAAACAATATTACCATTTATTCAAGAGATGAAATTTCAGGATAGGTCCCTGCGGGTATGCCGCTAATGGTAAAATTGCCTTCCATGTCCGTTGCTGCCATGAAGGATGTGTCCGCAATGCAGGACGCAAAGCCGAAATTGCCGCTGCTTGCGCCATCCAGCGTAACACGCCCCTTCAGCGATTCTGCAGCCGTCAGTTTTAGCGTTCCCGCATCGGCATTTTCGCCTGAAACAACGGCAAGGTTCATTTTTACCGCTGTTTCCACGGTGTTACAACGGTGTTGATACAACGGTGTTGATACTTGTAAAAAAGAAGGTTTAATATTAAAATGTAAATATGTATTCTACGTATATTCTTAATACTGATGAACTGACTGTGCAATTTATTAGGTCCCTGCAGCAAAGTTATCCACAAAAAAAAATTGAGATTTTTGTACAGGAAGCTCAGGACGAAACAGAATATTTGCTTAACGATAGCCGTCTGCTTGAAGCCGTTGAGGATATTAAAAACGGCAAAAATTTAGTTGCTGTTTCTCTTGATAATCTGTAATGAATGTTCTGTTTCATCAATCTGCTATGAATGATTATCAGCAATGGGCTGTCAATGATATCACGGTATTTAAAAAAATAAGCGTCCTCATAAAGGAAATCATTCGAACCCCATTTACCGGAACAGGCAAACCAGAGCCATTACGCGGCAGCCTTGCAGGGTTTTGGTCCAGGCGCATTACCGGCAAACACCGGCTCGTATATAAAGTTGAAAAAGACTTACTGATAATTGCATCTTGCACATCCCATTATAACGAAAAGTAAG
>WRNF01000355.1 GCA_009776715.1 Treponema sp.
AAAATTGCTGCTTGAATCGGCCGGAATAACGGTTTGTTTTGGCATGCTAAGCCATCCCTTTTTTGATGACAACGAAGATTTAAAAAACGAATACTCTAAAACGTATATTAACTTTCTGTCAAAAAAAATAAACAGGGATGGCATGTTTGGCTTTTTAAATAATGAAAATTTTTTAAAAAGCCGGAACCTTAAAGCATTTACTTTTTACACTGATGAGGAAGTCAAAAAACTGAAGCTTATTCCGCCCAATATTGACGTGCTTCTTCTTGCTAAAATAGACGAATCCGGTAAATTCAGCATTTGGGGCCTAGGTGGTGATATGGAGCTAGAGCTGGATAGCAGCATTGAGTTTGACCTGGATGAGGACTATTTTCGCCTTCTCTACGGTTTTAGGGAACCGTTTCCTCCGCGTGTAAGAGCAAATATGCTCTCGGGCGAAATATTGGCGTTGCATTATTGCAGCGACGGGAAAAATTTGATGGTTTCCGATGCTTCTGACAAGGTCGTACAGCATAGCCTTCCCTCCAATCTAATAACGGTTCTCCAGGAAAGCGGTCCGAGAGTAACATGCATCGCTTCCGGGGTACAGGGGCAGATCTACCTGGGAGGCGAAGGCGGCATCCAGGAAATTTACAATGATGAAAGAAGACTTGTCTTTTCTGAACCTGTTGTTAGCCTGGCAGCGACTGCAAACGGAAGCATAATAGCCGCTGCAAAGGAAATGATTTTGTTGATTGACCCAATTTCTGGGAAGCAACTGTTGATTTTTGAAAAATCTGCCAACTATACCAAGATCGCCCTTAGTGCTGATGAATTGCATGTCTATGGCATATCAAACTTTGGCTTAAGCAAATGGGAAACCTCCACAGGTAAGCGTATTGCTGCGGTGCCTGGAAAATTTACAGCGTTAGCGCTGGATCCACGGGGGAGTTATATTTCGGCAGGCGGAAAAGACGGAATACAATTATTCGATGATTCCTTAAAAGCCATGACTATTGATTTTAAACCCTTGAATAATGCAACCATGGGGCAAATAACCGCATTAACTACTTCAAGCCCTTCTGGGATTTATTTAGTTTCAGGCGATGCAGACGGGGTAGTCAGAACCTGGCTTGCCATGCGAGGAAGGGAAATACATACCTTTAGCATGCATAAAGCCCCTGTCAGCACCCTTGCATACAATCCAGGCGGGGATGATTTTGCCTCCGGGTCATTGGATTCTCGATACCTCATTTTTAATGGCTACCCTGAACCTTCTGGAAAAATCATCATAGAAAATAAGACGAAATTCCCGGTTGTTCTCGCGTTAAATAAGCAGCAGATTAATTTTGAAGCAAACGAGAAAAAGGCCATCGTTGCCCCTATTGGCTCTAATTTGATAGAGCTTTACTCGCCCGCTGAAACCTGCCTGGACAACAATAGGCTTGAAGTAACGGTTACCCTTAAGCAGGGTGATCCGCTTAAGCAGGGTGATCCGCATACAGTTACCATCAATACTTTTAGAAAAGAGCTAGAGGGTGACTTTAAAAACCGTATTGAGCCTCGTGCTTTTACTGCCGCTAACGGATGCCTGTTTGTGGCGTATAACGGAGGGCTTCCATCGGAAAACACAGGCGGAAGGCCAGGATTTTCGGCAAAAATAACCCCAAACGGATATCAGTGGGTCAAAAATGAACACAAGGGAAATGTTACCGGCATAGCGTCTGACGATACTATCTTTGTTACTGCCGGCGATGACGGTACAGCCAAAATTTTTGAAAACGATGAGGTAATTGCAACCATTGAGCATGGCGAGAAGCAAATGACCGCAGATTTATCCGACCGCTGCATGCTGCTTTCGTCTTCAGAGAAAACCTTCCTCTATAATCGGGAAAATCTGCCCCTCAAAAATGCTGTTCCTGCCGGAACTTTTGACGGAGGCAAAGCAATATTTGACAACAACGGCTCGCTTTTACTTGTCCGAGGCAGCAGACTGTTTCGTTTAACGCCTGATAATCAGGCACTGCCGGTGTTCCCGGCAGAAAGCGATGCTGCAGAGGCTATTTTTACTGATAAAATTAAAGCGGTAAAAAAAGGTGATAAAGACGCTGTATTTGTTTTGCTGGAAGACAATAGCATCGAATTATGCAACACAGGCCTAAGGCATTCTTTTTCCGGGACATGCGCAGCGCAACAGGGAAATGTCATTGCCATTGGGCAGGATACGGGACAAATTTGGCTGTATGATGCGAGAAGCTTCCTGCGTCTGAATGTAATACCAGTGCATTATGGAGCAGTAAGCGCGATTGAATTTTTGGACAGTGAAAAACTGGCTTCTATCGGAAGAGATTTAACGGTAAAGGTTACAAACATAAGGACTAAAAGAAATATTCTATCAGCAATGCTTTACAACGATGCAGAGAAGCTCTGTGTTATACACGGAAACACATTTACCGGGGACTCACTGCACCTGATGATAAACCGAAACGGAATATGGCAGCCGCTTGAAAGCCGCTTTATCGGATCCTATCGGCACAATTAGGAAGGAGAAAAAAATGAAAAATATTATTTTCTGCTGTTTATTAATAATGACAGCATCGATTTTCACCCATTCTCAAGAACTACTGTTAACCCGGGGAAACATTATTACGAGCATCGAATTCAATCAGAATCACAGCTTATATGCGATTCTTGACGGCAATATGCTAAGCCTATTCGATGAAGATAACCAGTTTTTATCTATAATAAGCCGCGATGTTACATGTTTTTCTTGGCTTACAAAGGAATTTATTGCCGTTGCCGCAGGGCAAGCGGTGTCTGTTTATGATTTAAAAGACCCGCAAAACCCTGTTCGCAAACACACGTTTAACGCAGCAGGCACGGTCAGCGCTCTTTGCGGTGATGATGAGCGGATCTTTGTTGGCACAAAAACTGGCGATATATATCTTATTAATTGTAAAGACGGCGCCTCTCAGTTATTTACCCGCACAAGAGGCGAGGCACTTTTTTTAATGAAGAAAAATACGTTATTGATAACAATATCCGATGAAGACATGCCGCGTGTGTACGATATTAACAGCGGCTTTTTGGAGGGCTTCCTGACTTCAGAAAGCAATTCTCCGGTAAGCGCTGTTGCAAAAAACAGCGAAAGCATTTTCATGGGGAGGGAAGACGGAAACATCCATGAATATTACCTTTCTTTTTTCAGCGATGTTAACCTAAAACCCAAGAAAACATGGACTTTGCCTTCCCCGGTTGTTGCACTGTCTGTATCAGACAATAAGGATTTGGTT
>WRNF01000356.1 GCA_009776715.1 Treponema sp.
TAATCATCGAGTTTATACAGAATTTAAAAATAAAATAAAAAATCCGTGGAAATCCGTAAAATCCGTGAAAATCCGTGGCTATTGATTATATGCCTTAGCGAAAGGCCAAATGAAGTTATAAGCAAGATTTTTTTGACCATTCGGGCAGCAGGTTTTCCGGATTGGCAGAGAGGGCTTTTGTTAATACATCTGCCCCGGCTTTTAGAACTGGCTCAAAGGCCTCCGCTTCAATGGGAGAAAACCCGGAAAGCACCCAATCGGCAATGCCGGCGGTTTGGCTGCTTTCCAGGCTGCCGCCTTTTCCGGGAATTCTGCCGTCCGGCCTGCCAATTCCCAGCCGCAGCCTCCAGAAATCGGCGCTTCCACAACAGGCCTTTATTGACCTAAGCCCGTTATGGCCGCCCAGTCCGCCGGAAAATTTTAGCGAGACAAAGCCAAAGGGAAGTTCTATTTCATCGTGAACAACTATAATGCTGTCTAGTTTTATTTTATAAAATGATGCGGCAGCCGCAACTGATTCTCCGGAACGGTTCATATAGACTTGAGGTTTAAGAAAGTGAATACCGTCCATGAAGGCATACAAGGCATTGAACTTTTTTTTCCATTTAAGCGATGAAGAAAAAGGAAGGGCACAAGAGAGCATCCACCCGGCGTTATGGCGGTTGTCCTGATATTGAAGGCCAGGGTTACCCAAAAAAGCAACTAATTGAAGCACAATCACCCCTCTATTAATATTTTTATTAATTTTTCTTCATCGTTTATTGCGCCAAGCGAACGCAGTTTAGAAAGATTTTGCAAAAAACTGTAACTTGCCCTTGTATAATTATTCTGGCTGTTTATTAACAATGTGGAAGCTTCAATAAAATCCGTTAATGAACTCTGCGAAAGCCGGTAACGTTCACTGATATATTCAAAATTCTTTTTGGTATATTCAAGCGATAGCCGTGAATAGAGAACCGATCCGGCGCTGCCAAGAAGATTTAAAAGGCTTCCCTGCAATTCGGTTTCCAGATTAACTTCCGCGCTTATATAATCAAGAACCGATGAATCCCTGGCTATTTTGCTTTTTTCAATTCTATTGTTCATAACCCAAAAATCAAGCGGAATGCTGCCCCGTATCGAAATTCCCCCGCCGGAGTAACTTGTAAAATTATCGGCAACGGAGTAGTTAATTCCGCCTGAAAAAATTGTTGCGCTTATCACCGGGGCGTAATCCCTTTTTGCCAGAGAAAAGTTTTTTTCCGCCCGCTGCCTGCTCAATGCCGCCCGTGCCAGCGAAGGGTTTGATGCTGCAAGTATCTGCCACAAATTTTCATATAACGCATCGGCTTGTTCATCGCTTATTGTTGCCAGAAATTGAATTAATTCTTCATATGCGTCAAAATTGACCGGTTCCAGAGGGTCTATTTCTGAAATGCCTAACAGTGCTTTAAGTTTTGTTATATTCAAAGAAAGATTCCGCCGTGCCTGATTACAGGAATTTTGACGCGATTCTTTTTCTGCAAGCGCCCTTAGAAAATCACTGGGATTGATCATTCCGCTTGNCTGCCGTATTTCNGCAATTGCAAGGCTTGCAAGCGCCGATTGCAGCGACGATTCCTCTGCTTCCAGCGTTGCTNCCGCTTCCAGTACGGCATAATAAGCACTGTCCGCAGAATCAAGTACATTGAAGTATTCCGCCAGTGCTTCATTCCGTACTCCTTCCGTGGCAATTTCGCTTAACGCTTTTTGAATAAAATTTTTGCCGCCTTCAAATATTTTTTGAGTTATTGAAAAATCCAATCCGGTGGTAAAAGTATCAATAGGATTTACAATGTTCCATTTCCTGTCAATGTAATTCATTGAAGCGCTGTAACCTGCTGATACAGTAGGCAGCATTGTAAACAATTGGCTTTTTTCATCCAGAACGCTGCTTCGTAAAGCCATGTTGTATTTTGCAATGCTTCGCGAATTGGCAAGCGCCAAAACCCGCACTTGTTCCAGATTAATGGTTTGGCCCGAAACTTCAATAACCGAAAATATTATTAAACTAATTACATACAAAAATTTTTTCATTTTGCCTCAATAAAATTATTCATACAAAACTATTCATACCGCAGCGCATCAATAGGATACAGCTTTGCTGCTTTTAATGCAGGATAATAACCAAAAATAATTCCAACCAATGCGGCAAATATTGTAGATGCGGCAACAATCAAGGGATTGATTGAAGTAGGAATTTCAAACATGCCCAGCAGATAACAGGCAAAAAAAGCCATTCCAATGCCAAGAATGCCCCCCATTAGGCTTAAAATTACCGATTCGGACAAAAACTGAAGCAGAATGTCCCTTTTGCGCCCTCCAACCGCCATTCTAATGCCGATTTCACGGGTACGTTCGGTAACGGAAACCAGCATTATATTCATAATGCCAATACCTCCAACCAATAAGGAAACTCCTGCAATAGCGGCTAACAATGTTGTTAATGTCCTTGAGGTAGCAGATGCCATGTCGATCATGTCAGCCTGATTCATGATGTCAAAATCAGCATTTGCTTCATTCGCTATTCCTCGTGATTCGCAAAGAATCAATACCGATTCTTTTTGGGCAGCATCCATGTAATCCTTGCCTTTTGCGCTAATTACAATCATGCTNATATTACGTGAATTGTTAAGCCTTGTCATTGCAGTGTCCAACGGTACCATAATAATGTCATCCTGATCGCTGCCGCCGAAACTTGCGCCCTTGCTTTCTAAAATGCCAATAATAGTAAAATAAATTGTTCCAATCCGTATCTGCTGATCCAGTGCATTTTCAACTTCGCCAAACAGGTTTTTCGCTGTAGTAGGGCCAATAACCGCAACCCTGCTTCTGTCNGCCATATCCTGATCATCAAAAAAAAATCCAGCATTAAGATTATAGTTTCTTGCAATGCAGTAATCAGGTTCAACTCCTAAAATTGAAACCTGCACGTTTCCCTGTCCGCCTGAAACATCGGCATTGCTGTTTATAACACCGGAAATTGCAGCGGCATAACTGGATTCTTCCCGTAATTTTTGAATGTCTTTTTTTGAAAATGCATTCATACGCATCATCATCTGCTGACCGCTGCGGTTTACCTGGCGGCGGGGCATAACCTGAAGCAAATTTGTTCCCATAGCGGTTATTCGCTCTTCTATTACCTGCTGGGTGCCTTCGCCTAACGCAACCATTATTATTACAGACCCTACGCCGATAATTACGCCTAATGATGTTAAAAGACTGCGCATACGGTTGCGAAG
>WRNF01000357.1 GCA_009776715.1 Treponema sp.
ACCTTCGTAAAAAATCTGCGGGGTTTATAATAAAAGTCTCTTTTGGAAAATGCTTTATATTCCCGGTAATAAGGTATTGAGCTTCTGAGGATTTATAGACTTCATAAAATTTCCTATCTGCTTCATCGTTAAATGGTAATTGGATAAATTCGGCATTAATATACTCCCCGTCATTTTTAACATATGTCAGGAGTTCATCTGTCATTTCACGGTCAAACTCAAATTCTTTTCTTGACAAAACATCGCCATATTCAAAAATTATCCTGTTGTCATACAATATTTTCAGCTTGCCGTTTAATACCAAAGCCAGAATTTTTGCCGGTATGCCATTTGTGCTGAGCAGTGCGGATACAAGTACATTGGTATCAATTACGACTTTCATTTTGTTTTCTTTGTCCTTGCGGCGGTAATTATGGAATTAATTTCTTCAAGGGTCAGTTGATCGTTGCCGAGGCCTTTGGAAATTTCCTGCATTTTTTTTACCGCGTTGATTGCCTTCGCCCTCCTGACAGAAGAAACCGTGTCTTCCAGCGTTTTGTCGGTCAACGGGGTCAATAGCGCGATGGGTTTTCCGTTATTGGTAACAATCATCTCCCGTTCAACAGGTAATTTTTTCCAAATGCCGGATGAAGATGTCCTGAAATCCCTGACAGTTATAAATCGCATATTTTTTCTCCTGTATAAAAAGTACCATATTGTCATACTTTTGTCTACGAGTAATGTATCACGGTCTTGTAATAAATGCCGGTCTTCCACTATTTTTTTTGGTTATGAACCTGGGAAAATTAACCTTAAAGGCCCAGGAGGCGCTTAATGACGCCTCCGCCATAGCTCAGAAAGCAGACCATTCGCTTGTCGAAACCGAGAACCTGCTCCTCGCCCTTTTCAGGTAGCGGGATAGGATTGTCCCGCCTATTGTTGAAAGAATAGAGGGAGGCACCGGACGCATAGCCGGGGAAGTGGAGGCCCTGGTCGGCCAGACGCCGAAAATTTACTGGGAGGCGGCGCAGCTTCATTTTTCCCAGAATAATACCTTTGTAAAAAAATCCGCAGTGCTGACAATAAAAAATTCTTTTGGAAAATGCTTTATATTCCCGGTAATCAGATATGCCGCAGATTCTTTTTCGGCATCACTGATGATTACTCATTGGACTTGTTCGACAACCCGGTTGGCTGTCTCACAAGTCCGGCATTTTTTAGGGCTAGAGCCCTAAAAAAGTGCTTTTTTAATAGGAAGTTGTTCAGAAACTGAGGTTTCCGAACAACTCTATTGTAAAACGGGCTTGATTTACCGTTATAGAAACGATATTGGAATAGCAAAGTCCCTTTCCCCCAGAGGGAGGTAGCTTGGCGCAAGACATAATACACCGCCCGGGGCAACTTCTTTTTTCAATTGGGAGAGGGCGGTAAAATTTTTTATATCGCCGGTGTTTGGATTAGTTTTCTGCTTGACTTCCAACGGGTATAATTTGCCGTTTTCTTCCAGAATAATATCCACTTCGCGTTTTTCTTTATCCCTGTAAAAATAAATGGCGGGAGATTCACCGTTATGCCAATAACTTTTTAGTATTTCGGATACGGCATAGGTCTCAAAAATGGCCCCGGAAAATGCCCCGTTTTCCAGTGTTTCGGGGGTGTTCCATTTTGTTAAATAACACGCTAGCCCTGTATCCAGAAAGTATAATTTTGGAGTTTTTATGATGCGGTTTGTCAGGTTGTTTGAATAAGGCTGCAAAAGATAAACAAGCCCCGATGTTTGAAGGACAGACAGCCATGACTTTACCGTAGTTTCATTTATACCGATTTCAACGGCAATATTTGCATAATTCAACAATTGAGAAGTTCTGGCGGCCAGGGCCCTCATAAAATTCATAAACAGAAGTTCATTGGAAACATTGATAATTTGTTTAACATCACGCTCTATGTATGTCTGTATATACGAATCATAAAACAATTTCCAGTCTTTATCTGTACCCATAACCAGAGCGGGATAGGATCCTTTCCAAATAGTATGAAAAATGTTTTTCGCTCCCTTATTTATCTTTTCTTTTGCTTTAAGCAGTTTTTCAATCGGCAGGAATTTGGCTGTATCCGGCAGATTTGCTTTTTCAGTCTGGGAAAACCCCTGTAAATTAAGAATGCCAACCCTGCCCGTAAGGCTTTCTGTTACTTTTACCATCAGATTAAACTGCTGGGAACCGGTAATCCAGTACATACCCTTTTTCTTTTCCCTGTCAACAATGGATTTGATATAAGGAAACAGTTCCGGCGCGTACTGTATCTCGTCTATCAATAAAGGCGCTTCATGCCTCTCCAGGAATCTTCCGGGGTCCTGTTTTGCCAATTCACGTTCATCGGGGATATCCAAAGAAACATAATTTCTTTTTTTGGATTCACAGTTTTCCAAAATAGTAGTTTTTCCAACCTGTCTGGGACCGGTAATCAGAACGACAGGGAAAAAATTGTTTGCCTGTCTTATTGATTTTTCCAGGGTTCTCTTAATATACACATAAACTCCGACCAATCTGGTTTTTAATCCCAGATTAGCCGGAATAATTGAAAATGTCAAGGATGTAAGTACCATATAGAAATAACGCCCTTTACTTATTTCTGTTTGCTACTTATTCTTAGAAGTATGAACCTGGAAAAATTCACCATAAAGGCCCAGGAGGCGCTTAACGACGCCTCCGCCATTGCGCAGAAAGAAGACCATTCGCTTGTCGAAACCGAGCACCTGCTCCTCGCCCTTCTGCGGCAGCGGGACGGGATTGTACCCCCCATTGTTGAAAGGATAGGGGGAGACGCCGGACGCATAGCCGGGGAAACGGAGGCACTGGTCGGCCAGACGCCGAAAATTTACGGAGAGGCGGCTCAGCTTCATTTTTCCCAGGCGGCGTCGAAGATCCTTGCCAAAGCCGAGGGCGAGGCCGCCGCGCTGAAGGACGAGTTTATTTCAACCGAGCATATACTGATTGCAATCAGCGCGGGCGAGGGCAGGGCGGCGGAGCTGCTGAAGAAGGCCGGTATTACAAAAACCGGAATATTGAACGCTCTGAAGCAGATACGGGGCAGCCAGAGGGTGACCGACCAGAACCCCGAGGGAAAGTACCAGGTGCTGGAAAAATACTGCCGGGACCTTACCGCGCTTGCCCGCCAGGAAAAAATCGATCCGGTGATCGGGCGCGACGAGGAAATCCGCCGCTGCATGCAGGTATTGTCCCGCCGCACCAAAAACAACCCCATACTGATAGGCGAGCCC
>WRNF01000358.1 GCA_009776715.1 Treponema sp.
TGTCCATCGAAACAAGCACTTCAGAAAGGCCGTTTAAATCAAAGGCAGTGCCGTTGACAGTTATATTTCCCCGGTTCCAGATATCCATTGAAGGAGATACAAATGTTACATCCGGCTGGGCCGTGCTTACATTAAACGGCCGCCGTATTACTTCTTTCGATTGCATGCCGTAAATGTCCTCGGCAAATATTTCTAAAATATTTATGCCGTCTTTTACATCATCTAGGCTAAGCTGAACATGAAAATTTTGATCAACTTCCATTTTTTCATATTCCGTGTTGTTACGGCGGGCAAAGGTTGTTTCATAAGAATCCCAGGGATTCCTGGGGGAAAGAATTCGCCAATACACAGCATCAATTCCCACGTCAACATAGGCAAGACCGGAAATGTCAAAATCGCCGGTTATCAATTCCCCGGTTGGAGTATTCAGAAATACTACCGGAGCGGAATTGCTGTTGTCAAATTCATAATCGGGTGATGCTTCCACAACATTTCCTGCCCTGTCGGTAACCCTAATCACCAGTTCCCTGTTCGCCTGTTTTATTGCAGGAAAATCAAAAAGCCCGTTAAACCAGGCCCTTCCATATTTCGCGGTAAATTCAGTAGGTTCAAAATATTCGCCGTCTGTAGAAAAACTAATTTCTTCCAGAGGCACGGTATAATCAACCCAGCCGGATGTGGTACTGGAGCGGGAAACCGGGCCAAAGGTTTTATTTGGAGTTAAAAAAGTGACGGAAGGCTGCTCTGAATATTTATTTACCGGCCAAAATAAGGGATATTGAGGGCTTCCGTCTGTAATGGTGCGCAGTTCCATTGGCACCGGGCCGTCAGGTAAATGGGCAATGCTGACGGTAGTGTTGAATTCACCGGAACTGTCCACGCTGATTGGCTTCCAGGTATCGTCCCAGCGAAGCCGGTATTCCAGCTTTTGGTTCCCTCTGTAGCCGTCAATCATGCCGTTAAGATCAAATGAATCAGCATACCAGGGAGCAAACTCTTCTGTTGACGTTCCTTCTTCAAAACCAATAATATTAAAATCACTGTCATACACAGGAACCTGGGCAATTCCCCCCTCTTTGTAATATTTATCCGGGCTGAATACGGTAATGGGCGATTCCTGCCATTCAAAACCTGAAGGCGGGGGCGCCCTGTTTACGCGGACGCTGATGCCCTGATCGCTTGTCGTTCCGTCTTCCGCTATTGCCCACATTCTGACAGTACTTCTGCCAGCCGGGAGCAAAGACGGCGGAATGCGAAAACCCGGCTGCGCCTCTACCAGGTCAATAGCGCCTTCAATCATTATTGACTGAGGAAAAAAGCCCGGAAGTATATGCCCGTACAGCGGCTGATCGTATTCCAGGTTTATAGTTCCCACATTGGGCAAGGGATAGTCTATTTCAAAAGCAGGGGTTCTGTTTCTTCTGGTATCCTTCAGTCGATGGGTAACAGAGGACACATTGCCGCTCTTGTCTACTGCGGTAATTTTAAAAGGAACAGGCCGGTTGTTGGTCAGAGAAAAATGAACGTGTGCTGTCCAAAAAGGGTCCCCCGGGCGAAGGGTAATATCAAAACGTTCGCCGCCCCATTCATAGTAAAATTCGGTTAAGCCCACCCCGCTGATTACTTTTCCGGTTACCTGCGTCATGCCAAAGGAATTTTCATCGGGTTCGGGGGAAAGAATTTCTATCTCCGGCGGATGATTGTTTACAAAAAACAGGAAGGGTTTTGTAACGGAAAAACCGGTATTGTTGACCGCCCTTAGATAGTATACCATGGCTCCGTCTGTATGTTTTTTGCTGGGGATGGTAAATTGAAACTGCCTTGCAGGATCATTTCGAATGGAAGAATGCCTTAATTTGGTAAAATGCACATTGTCGTCGCTAATATGCAGGGATTTTATCCCCAATGAATCGTATACAGTGCCTTTTATTTTTACCGTGCCTGCAATTAAATCCCCTATTTGATGGCTTGTAAGCTCAAATTCAGGCGGAACAATGTCAAAATAAAATTCTGTTTTGAAGACCGGCCCTTCCATGTCATTAAGATCGATTGCTTTTGCATAGATAGTATGCTTTCCTTCCGAAAACTCTTCGAAACTAAAAGGGTAATGCCAATAGTCCAGGCCTTCCATAGGCAGGAATTCGCCGTTGTCAATTTTTATTAACACTTGCTTCAGGCCATAACGCGCCGCTGCCACGCCCACAATGTTAAAATCATTCCGCATAACCATGCCTTCTTCCGGATACACTATGCGTGTTTCCGGAAGGCCGGCATTTGGATCGATGCGTATATTAAAAGGCCCGCTTACTCCGACATTGCCTGCCGCATCTTTTGCATTGACAATAAAATTATAGGTTCCTTTCTTTAATGATGAAACATCAAATTCAGTCTGCCAAATACCGGCTCCTTCTGCGGTTTGAGTCTGAATCTTTTGTTTCCTTCCGCCGCCGAAAACAACGGGCGGAATAAGAAATATTAAAGCCAGTACCGCAAGCAATCGCGGCATACCGGCCCTAAATATTTTCTGCATCACTAACTCCTTGCCAAAATATATGACACCTTAGATATAAAAAACGGCGGCAGGTATCAATACACTTTTTCATAATTTTACAATCAACCCTCTATTAAAGGAAAAATGGCCTTAAAACGAGGAAAATACATCATTATACTATTATTATAACATAAAACTATTCAAATTTCCAGTGAATTTATAAATAAATGAAAAAAATACCTCGAAACAAGGGACATGGTTAAGGGGTATTCCTTTTCTGTAGTTTATGCCATACTAAACTATGCAAAAAATTAAGGTTACGCCAATTTCAGATGACCAGCCAGCCGTTTATCAAGATGCAGCAGACCGGTTGGGCATTGAACCTGTTGGCAAACTGCTTTTTCGCTTTTCTCTCCCTGCCGTAACTGGAATGCTGGTTAATGCGCTATACAATGTGGTTGATCGAATCTTTGTCGGGCGCTTTGTAAACATGGATGCGCTTGCCGGCCTTTCGCTGGTAATGCCGCTTATGACCATAGCTCTTGCATTTGCAATGCTTTTTGGGATTGGGGCAGCAAACATGATTTCGATGCGTATGGGCCAGGGGCGGCGGCAAGATGCAGAAAATGCCCTGAATCATTGTTTTTTTATGTTAATAGGAATAAGCCTAATTCTGACTGCCCTTGGCCTGGTAAATCTAGACCTGATTATTTCGCTTCTGGGGGCACAGGAAGGCAGTAATGGTTTAAATTATG
>WRNF01000359.1 GCA_009776715.1 Treponema sp.
CTTGCAGGCATAATTACATGCTGCATTTATTCGGTTTTTATTTCGGCGCTTTTCTTTTTTCTAAGGCTTGCGATTGTATTTTTTCCGCGGCGCTTTTACATTGTCCAATGGTTAATATGGATAACGTATGAATACACGCGTACGCTCGGTTTTTTAGGATATTCATACGGCATAACCGGTTATTCGCAGTGGCAAATGATTCCATTAATTCAAATTGCGGAAATTTTTGGCGTATGGGGAGTTTCAGCCCTTGTTTTATTTCCCTCGGCATTCCTGGGCGCGGCATTAGGAAAAAAAGGCATTTTTATTCAAAAGCCGGATGCTGCCGAAAGAAAAATTGAGCGCGGCGGGCTGGAAAGCATTTTTACCCGCATTCTGCGGCTGCGGAAAAAAATAATTCAGCCTTATTCGCTCATGGCATGGGCGGCTGCCCTTATCGCTGTGCTTGCCTATGGTTTTGCTGTTTCAGGCGGCTTTGACTATGCGCAAACAGCAAATATTGCGCTTATTCAGCATAATTCTGAACCCTGGGGAGGCGGAATAAAGGATTACCGCAATGATCTAACAATATTAAAACGCCTCTCTGACAAAGCCCTGCAAGAAGAAAATAAACCGGATATGGTGGTTTGGCCGGAAACTGCTTTTGTCCCCCGAATTTACTGGCATGAAACCTACCGTTATGACCATGCTTCATGGCTTCTGGTAAAAGATTTGCTGGATTACCTTGCTGTTCAGGATGTTCCTTTTTTAATCGGCAATGATGATGCCCGCAGGGACCCGTCAAAAAATCCCAATGCTAACGAACGTTACCGAGTGGATTACAATGCCGCGCTTTTATACGAAAAAGGAAAAAACACCGGCCTGTACCGAAAAATGCATCTTGTTCCCTTTGTCGAATATTTTCCCTACAAAGAGCTTTTCCCTGCTTTTTATCAATATTTAAAAGAAGAAAACGACCTTTTTTGGGAAATAGGAACAGAATTTACCGTTTTTTCCGGGCCGGGTTTTACTTTTTCGGCCCCAATATGTTTTGAAGACACATTTGGGTACATTTCCAGGGAATTTGTCAGAAACGGCGCTGAATTGATTGTAAATTTATCAAACGATGCCTGGTCAAAAAGCCTTTCTGCACAAAATCAGCATCTTGCAGCCGCTGTGTTCCGCGCAGTGGAAAACAGGCGTTCTGTGGTAAGGGCAACGGTTTCCGGGCAGACATGCGGCATTGATCCCACAGGAAAAATTATTGGAATGGCATTGCCTTTTACAGAATCGTATTTAACTGTTGCAATTCCTATTGCAAAAGGTTATACTATTTATAATCAATGCGGCGATTTTTTAGCAATTGGTTTTTCTATAACGGCTGTTTTGCTTTTGACTATTAGCGGCGGTTTATATATAATAAAAAATAAGGGGAGAAGGAGAATATGAGTACTGAAGATAAAATTTTAATAGTTGACGATGATCCGGTAAACCTGGAATTTTTTCAGTTAATGCTTTCCAAACTTGGCTATATTGTGGAAGAAGCAACAGACGGATTGGATGCCTTGGACAAATTAAAATTGTTCCGGCCCGATTTAATTCTTTTAGACAATATTATGCCAAGGATGTCCGGCTGGGAACTGACAAAGAATCTTAAGGCAGATCTGAAATACAAGGATATTCCCATTATAATGTTTTCAGCGTTAGACGATGTGAATGACAAGATTGCCGGATTTGAACTTGGAATAGATGATTATATCACTAAACCCTTCAACTTTTCAGAAGTATTGGCCAGAATAAAGGCAACGCTTAATAACCGTGATAAGAACCGTGAGTTATTTGCGCAAATCGCTGTAATGGAATCCCGTTTAAATCTTTCCGAAGAACTTAACCGTTATATAAAAATAATGATTGCGGATTTTCTTAAAAGCATTGATGAACTTAATTCTGCTGTTGCTCCGTTTTCTTCAGGGAATACGGTTTTAAACAGTGATGCGCTGCTCAAAATGGTAAAGGGCATTATGGGAAAATTCAGGGATATACGCGGGAACCTTACTGCCCTTGATGATAAAATTGATAAAACTTTAATGCAAGGGGAAGACCTAAAAAAGAATGAAATCGGCCTTTCTGCATTGGAAACTGAAATAAGAAAAATTCGTCAAAAGGAATAAAGAACGTATGTCGGGTCAAAGCGAAAAAATAAATTCTGTGGTAACTTTAGGCAAGGGCACCAGTTTTGACGGTGTTATTAAATTTCATGAAACATTGCGGGTGCAGGGAAAATTCAAAGGAACAATAGATGCATCAGGGTCGCTGATTGTCGATAAGGATGCTGTTGTAGATGCGGATCAAATTAAGGTAAATTCCCTTACCGTCTACGGAACGGTTATTGGCAATATTTATGCCAGCGATAAAATTGACATGAAGAGCGGAGCTAAGGTACAGGGCAATCTTAGTTCCATGCGCCTTCGCATTGCAGACGGGGTGTTATTTGAAGGCAAATGCAATATGATAGAAACGGACAAGGAAGTGGAAATATTTTCCCGCCCAATCGAAGAAATTAAAGCACAGTTGCAGCAGCCAGACCATCGCTCTTAGGTTAATTACCATGAAATGTAAAGAAGCGGCTTGTTATGCCAAAACATCTGAATTAGCGCAGCAGCTTGTCGGGTTTTTATCTGTCAGGAAGCGCATTCTTGCTTTGGCAGAATCTTGCACAGCCGGCCTTGTTTCCGGCATAATAACGCAGGTAAGCGGAGCATCTCAGGTTCTGTGGGGAACTTATGTATGTTATTCTCCGGCTGCAAAAACCGCAATGCTGGGAATTGACAGTGAATTTTTGACTCAACACGGGATGGTAAGCAGGCCGACCGCGGCCATTATGGCGCAGCAAACATTAAAACAGTCCAAAGCTGCAATTGCCGCCGCTGTTACCGGTCTTGCCGGACCAAACGGGGACGGCAGCAGTACTCCGGTTGGAACAGTTTGGGTTGCGGCAGCATGGAAAGAAAAGGGCAATGAAGATTCGGCCTTTATCTGTCAGAATGAAAAAGAATACCATTTTTCCGGAACAAGGCAGGAAATACGGGTACTGGCGGCTGAAGCAGTCTTGAATAATTTGCTTGACATTATTAAGAAAATTTGATATATTCTATATATTAACTAGTGTCCTGTAATATTCAGATCACTTAATTAAAAGATCGTTAATTCCTTATGTAATAAGGAATTAACTAAACATTTATTATGTCATTTGTATA
>WRNF01000360.1 GCA_009776715.1 Treponema sp.
ATAATCATCGAGTTTATACAGAATTTAAAAATAAAATAAAAAATCCGTGGAAATCCGTAAAATCCGTGAAAATCCGTGGCTATTGATTATATGCCTTAGCGGGAGGCCCAAATGAAGTTACAGGTAAGCTTACAGTTTTCCTTCATACATTGGCAAAAATACCTAAAATTTACTGCTTTTTAGGCACGGTTGGTGGAAAAATGTCCGGATAGATTGTCTTTATTATTGAAAGAAGGATATATGGTTTGGAATATTGCATATTGGCATAAAGAATATTTTCCCCTGGTTTTCCGGCGCTGCAAGCACATGCTCCGCAACAATGCCTATGATCCTGAAGATGCGGCTCAGGATGTTTTTCTTAGCCTTCTCAAATATAAAGAGTTGGGGAAAGAAATAAAAGACGTAGAAGGACTGCTTTGGATTACTGCTACCAATGTATGCCTAAATTTATTAAAAGCAAAAAAATGGAAACTTGGGGAAGATTTCCTTTTTAACGGAGAAGAAATGTATCCTGCCGCAGGCGATGACTTAAAGCGTGTAGACGATACATTGTTTCTGCAGTCTGTTTTGGAAGAAGAATCAGAAGAGCTTAAAAGTTATTTCTATATGCATTATTACGACGGGATGGGCTATGTGGAAATAGCAAATACTGTAGGCAAATCAAAATCATGGGTAGGAAAAAAACTTAACGCTTTTAGGGAAAAGGCGCGAAAAATATTAGCGGAGAGCATACAATGAAAAAAACAAACAGCATTTCACAATTAATGCTTGAACGGTATCATCGGGGCACAGTTTCTGCCAAAGAACGGAAATTGGTGGAAAAGGCGAAAAAATTGGATGCTGAACTTAGGCAAAGGCATGCAGAACTGCAAAAATCAGAGGAAAACTTAAGGCTTTTGTTTCCACTGGAAAAATTGCCCCGGCTGGCAGCGGTGAAGGATGCAGTCATCCCTGTTTCCATAACAGAACCTTTTTCAAAAGAGAAGGTTGGCAAGGAGCAGCCCTCAGCAAAAAGGCGAGGCTTCCCGGAAACTGGCACTGCCCGGAAATGGTCCAGAGAAAAAAAGTTAAAATGGGGATTTGGCGCAGCGGCGGTTTTTCTCTGTGTGTTTTTTTCTGTTTTCTATTTTTTGATATGGCATAATTCTTATTTTCTGACGGATAAACCTTCACTTGAACTGGCTGGTTTAGAGGCAAGAGCCAGAGAATTAGCAGAACTTAGAGAAGATTCCTCTGTATATTTTTCATTACCGCCCGATGATACCGCATCAAATGATGCCGTACTTGCTTATGACGACTCAATAAGAGGGCGCTCTGTTTTAAGATCAGAATCATTTTTTAACAATTGGGAGGGCACAGGATATGCCCCGCAGGGGCCTGCTGGCATTGAAGGCCAAGTGCCGCCGTCATTCAAAGATATAGATGGCCTGGATTGGAAAATAACACAAGGGAGATTGCCGCTAAATGAAGACTTCAATGCCGGCAGTTTCAACACCAGCGAATTTGATCACTTAACTGATAATCCTTTCAGGCGGGTAACAGACAGTCCGCTTTCCACTTTTTCGATAGATGTTGACACCGCAGGGTATTCAATAGTCCGGTATTTTTTAACAAACAGGCAAAGGCCGCCCAAGTCGGCTGTCAGAATAGAAGAATTGGTAAATTATTTTGACTACGCATATCCGCCGCCTATGGACGGGAAACCTTTTGCGGCGCATATTGAAACGGCGGCTGCTCCCTGGAACCCTATGCACCTGTTGGCACGCATAGCCGTAAAGGGCAGGGAATTCCCGGCTGCCGAGCGCCCAAAGGTTAATCTGGTGTTTTTGCTGGATGTCTCCGGTTCCATGGATGAGCCGAACAGGCTGCCCCTGGTAATTTCTTCAATAAAAATGCTGGTTAACGAGTTAAATAGCGACGACACGGCGGCAATATGCGTATACGCCGGGGCCGCCGGGACAGTGCTGCCTCCCACAAGCGGCAATGCTAAAAATAAAATCCTTGCTGCCCTGGATACACTGCAAGCAGGAGGTTCTACGGCTGGAGGGGCAGGAATTCAGCTTGCATACCAGCTTGCCCAGCAGAATTTTGATCCGGGCGCAGTTAACCGGGTTATTTTATGCACTGACGGGGATTTTAATGTAGGGATTAGCAGCCGCAGTGAACTGGTAGATTTAATTGCCGAAAAAGCAAAAAGCGGCGTGTATTTGACTGTTCTGGGCTTTGGCATGGACAATTACCGTGACGGAACCTTAAAGCAACTGGCATCCAAAGGCAACGGAAATTACGGATACATCGATACCATAGAAGAAGCAAGAAAAATTCTGATCGAACAATTGAGCGGAACCTTAATAACCATTGCCAATGATGTAAAAATTCAGGTTGAGTTTAACCCCGCAACGGTCGGCACTTATAGGCTTATCGGTTATGAAAACCGCCTGCTGCGCAAAGAAGATTTTAATGACGACACCGTGGATGCAGGCGACATAGGCGCAGGGCATACGGTTACCGCTTTTTACGAACTTATTCCCCTGGGGGCTGAAATTGACGCCCTGCCATCAACCGATCCCCTTAAATACGGCTCGCAGGTAGCATGGCCAGGCGCCTATCAAGACGAATTGCTGACCGTAAAACTCCGGTACAAACTGCCGCAGGAAAGCAAAAGTTCTCTTCTAAGCATTCCTGTTGCCGTGTCCTCTGTCCGCAAAACTGGTGAAGAATCGGCGGATTTTAACTTTGCCGCAGCGGTAGCCGGTTTTGGAATGCTGTTACGTGACAGCCCCTACAAGGGAAATGCAGACTTTGACAGCATTTTCAAGATGGCCCAAAACGCAATTGGACCGGATACCTCGGGATACCGGCAAAATTTTCTGGAATTGATAAAAAAAGCCCAGGCAATTATGCCGGGTTCCCCCGGAAATTAACCAAGCTCCTGCGCCGCTGCGAACCATCTTTTTGGTTACTCTTGAAGCTATAGTTAAAAAGCCCCGGATTTACACGGATTATTATAAAATTTAAATTCTTAAAAGCCTCCCTTCGGTCGGCAAGTCCCTGCGCCGCGCCGCTGCGAACCAACTCATTGGTAACTTTCGAGAAATTAAAGAAAAGCCCACGGATTAGCACAGATTTTCCACGGATTTACACGGATTATTTTAAATTTTAATTCTTGAGTCCCCTCCGAAAAGTATAATTCGCGTTATTTTCTCTAAAAGCAGCATCCGTAAGTCCTTGCTA
>WRNF01000361.1 GCA_009776715.1 Treponema sp.
CCGTTTTTATCGGCGGCAGTGCCGGCAATCAGCACTGTTTCTTTTACAATGGTATTTAGTTCGGGAAGCAGCACCGCCACCGTCGGTTCCGCCAGCGAAACCCGGAAGGTTCTGTCAACCGGCCCGCTTTTTACGCCGAACACATCTTCCGCAATAACCGTTATGGTGTGTTCGTTATCGTTTAAACTTGCAAGGCTCACCGGAATGGAAAACGCGTTGTCCGCTTCCAGTACCTGTTCCTCGTCGTCGTCTATGCGCCAATATATCTGTTTAATTTTATCGTCATCGTACATAACGCCGGATACAATAAAATCGTTGGTAATAATTTCATTTTCCATCGGCAGAATGATATACACAACAGGAATATCGGTTTCTTCATCAATGATAAAATGCCAGTCCTTTAATTCAGAGCGGTTTCCCGCAGCGTCTTCAAAAATTATGGCCATAGTTTCATCCAGGGGTTTTTCGGAATCCAAAAGGATGTCAATAAATTTCCCCGGTTCAATGCCGGCAATTATTTCCTGCCGCTCCCCGCCTTCTTCTTCAACTGCAGGCAGCACGTAACTTACTTTTTGCAGGGAACCGGCTTCTTTTACGGCAATGCCTAAACGGATGGTTCCGTTGACCCGCGCCTCTGAATAGGGAACTATCAACTGCGCAACAGGCGCGGCGGTGTCTTTTAACACTTTAAAACTTTTTACCGACTGATCCGCTGTGCGGACGCTTATTTGAATAAGGCCGTCTTCCATGTCAGAAATATTCATTGTAAATTCCTGCCCCCCGCCTTCTGTTTCAGAAGCCGTCAAGCGCCTCCAGGTGGCGCCTAAATCCAGGGAATATTCGCTGAGCCTGACATTCGAAGCCTGTATACTCAGGGTATTCTGCACCCATTTGCCGTCCGGAACTGCCAGCGAATTAAGGGACGGGGAATTTGCCCCGACGACGGAGCCGCTGCTTCCGCCCGCATTGACAATTCCTTTAATTGTAATTTTATTGCCTTCAACCCCGGTAATATCCTTTGCCCAAATATCCAGCGAATGGCTTCCGGGAGCAAGATCGGGGACGGTAAACTGGAAATAGCCAGTCGTGCAGGGAATTTCCACTGCCGGTTGCGCGTCTATTGAATAAAAAATTGAGGCAACGCCGTCATTGTCTGATGCAGTGCCGATTATTTTAAGTGCATTGTTGTCTGTTACCGCGCCTTTTGCAAAGGGTTCCTGCAAAGATATTACCGGCAAATCGGCATTCTGGTTTACCTTAAACTGATGTTTGCGCACCGTTTTGTTTCCCGAATAATCGATAGCGGTTATCTCTAACACTGCGCTGGAAAGTTTTTGCCCCCGTAAATCAAATTCCTGCACCCACCAGGGATTCCCAATAACCATAGGTATTTCGCCGCTTTCCTTGCCTAATTTCCATTGAATGGCGCTTAAACCGACAGGGTGCGATGCGTAACCGGCAACAGTAAAAAGCCCGTTTACCGGCTCGCCAGGCTCGGGGTACACAATTTTTATATCAGCGCCTATGTTGTTAATAAAGAACAGATGCGCCGACATTTCCATGGTTCCCAGGCCGTCAACGGCTTTAAACCAGATTACCCGTGCCCCGTCTTCAATTTTTCTGGTGTCGATGGGCAGGGACCAGGAATAAATATCCTGTTTTTTATCGTATTTAATTTTTACCGGAAGGTAGTTTTCGCCTTCATCCAGTGAATATTCAAGGGATTGTATCCCGTTACCGTCTGTAACGGTTCCTTTCAAATTAATTTTTCCGGTAACAATAATGCCGTCTTCATGGCTGGTTACCATTGTTTCAGGTTTTTTTCGGTCTAAATTCCATATTACACGATGGATTTTATGGACTTTTGGCGGAAAATCTTCGGAAATTCCCGAAAGGCCGTTAATATCCACCGCCCATGCACTGATAGTATAGGTCCCGTCTGTCCATTTTTCCGTATCGGAAGTGTCTAAAAAATAAGACCAAAAACTGTTGCCTTCCGCACGGGAACGGAGCATCTCCTCCCCTTTGCCGTCTTTTCCCTTATTAATAATAAATTCCACATAATCAACGCCGTCATCATCAACGCAAACGCCCACAATTTTTAAATTCCCCTGGACATGCATATTATCCGCGGGATTGATGATTTTAACAACCGGAAGATCGGAGGCAGGATCGATATAGATATTATCCGGCCCTGCAAGGGCCGCATTGCCAGCTGTATCTTTTGCCTCAATATAAAAATTGTATTTTCCTGGCTTTTTGTTATCAATGTCTATTGAATTAGTGAAACCTGCCGGATTTTCCGCTTCATGCGATTCATTGTCCTTTCTGCCGCCGGCAAAAATAGAAAAAGATATGGCACACAAAAATATGCCAATGCCAAGAATCCGTTTATACATAATTAAATCTCCTATACGTTAGTATAATAGTTTATTTAAAAAAAAGCAATAGTTTAATCCAATTTTTCTGTTATTTTCTATTAAATTTATGTTTTTTTGGGGGGAGGAGGGGGGGGCAAATAGCAAATAGCAAATAGCAGGGAACAGTGAGCAGGGAAAAGTGAGCAGTGAGCAGGTAACAGTGAGCAATGAGGAATGACATAGATAATAGAGACAGGGACTTTCCGCTTAAGGATTTTAACCACAGAGGACACGGAGTTTCACGGAGTAAATTCGATGATTCTTGTACAAAAACTCCGTGTCGCATCGAAGATGCGCACTCCGTTTTCTCCGTGGTTTACTCTTCTTAACTTGTTGACATTTATTTGCTATTTGCTCTTTTCTCATTGCTATTTCTTGTAGACATTGATTAGCAAATAGCAGGGAGAAAAGGGAAAAGGGGTTAGGGGAATTCTCATTTATCCCAAATTGTTATATTATTGAAGCACATGGAGAAAGAATAATGGCGAAATACCCTTTTGAAACAATTGAACCGAAATGGCAAAAATACTGGGAAGAACACAAGGCTTTTAAGGCAAGCGAAGATTCCGCATACCCGCCTGAAAAAAGACGTTATGTGCTTGACATGTTTCCCTACCCGTCTTCGGACGGGCTGCATGTCGGCCATCCTGAAGGATATACCGCTACCGACATATATTGCCGGTATCTTAGAATGAACGGCTTTAATGTGCTGCATCCAATGGGTTTTGACGCATTCGGCCTTCCCGCGGAAAATTATGCAATTAAAACCGGCACTCACCCGGCAATTACCACCGCAGCCAACATTAAGCGG